>CAZOSP010000016.1:0-44558 GCA_964582525.1 uncultured Thiomargarita sp.
CGCGCCATGCTGTCAAAAGCGGGCAATGCGGTGGTTCGCGCCAAACTGTACATGTCTGCGATTGTTGCGGCGCAATATAACCCGGATGTTAAAGCACTTTACCAGCGGCTATTAGCCAAAGGAAAATCAAAAATGGCGGCACTCGGTGCCTGTATGCGTAAGCTCGTTCATATTTGTTTTGGTGTTTTGAAGCATCAAACGCAATATTCGCCAAAAACTGCGTAAATTTACACTTTCCTTGTAAAATAATGCTTGACTTGAGAGACGGTATCTACTTGGCTATCTTGACCGCGTTGCGGTCTATACGACAACAGCTTTGTAGGGTTTGCGCCGCATCTTTTTGCGGCGCGAACGCGGACAGGTCGGCATTGCCCGCGTGCTTCGACGAAAAGATGTCGCGCACCCTACAGGGCTATCCTTGTAAAATAATGCTTGACTTGAGAGACGGTATCTACGCGGACTGCAAGAATCGCAACAGGCAGGCGGGCGGCTGGAGTACCACGTTAGACAAACAATTACATTGTCCACTGTCTTTTTCCTAGTGTCCAGTCTATTATCTCCCTCAATGTGCGAGTAAATCTTTCATATGTTAATACTCCTATAGCTTTATACAAGCTAAAACTTTTCCATAAATATACTAAAGACTTATAAATATGACCTTCATGAAAATGTAATATCCCTAAATGACGCAAGCTACTTGCTGTACCATGTTTGTTTCCAATTTCTTGGCGAATAACTAATGACTCTTCAAGATATTTTGCTGAATTTACGTTGTCTTTCTCAGCCAAATAAATTAGCCCAAGTTGTTCGTAAGCATCGGAAAGCCCTCTCGTATCACCAACATCCTCATAGTATTCAATAGATTTTGTGCAATATTTTTTTGAAGAAAAAATATCTCCTTGATTCAAATAGACCCAACTTAAGTGATGTACCGCTGTGGCATATAATCTTTTATTAATACCCAAATACTGTTGAGATAAGATATTTTTAAAATAAAATATCGCTCTATCATAGTTTCTTTTTTTTCTATAAATAACCCCAAGAAGCAGTTGTGAATTATAGTAAACATCATCTTCTCCAATCGAATTTGCTAATTCAGCCGCCTCAATAAAAAATCGTATTGCTTTGTCAAGGTTTCTATTGTCTAGGTAATATGTTGCTATCTCCAGCTTTACTTTTGATACCCATTTATAATCATTCTGTTCAAGCAAAATATTTTCTGACATAAGCAAAATCTCATAAGCATCAATATAGTCTCCTTGATTTCTTTTCATCTTTCCTAAATTATATAGTGATCTAGCATATATAGCGTTATCCGAGTCTTTACTTTTTAAAATTGCGTTGTTAATATCAGCAAGTGAATTTTTCCAATTTCCTAAATCTGTATGTGCATCACTTCTAATCAATAAAATATGTGAATTATCAAATTCAATTTTATTACAAGATTCTATCGCATTATTACACCAACTCAAAAGTTCTTTACTTAGCCCCCTTTTTCTTAGTTCGTCTTGTAAAATGATGACATATTGAATTAACAAATGATGCAATTTTTCGTGGATGCTGGATACATATTTAGTTAGCTCGTCATATGAAGCACTTGTTTCTGAAGAAATCCAATTATATGAAGTTACTAATTGTTCGAAATCATCTTGATGTAATTTTTTTGATGGACTAGACTTAAAAAGCTCACACCTAGTTTTTGCTGCCATATAAGGTGCTACAATCCAAATATCTTTTTCTGATAAATGGTTAGATAACATATTTATAAGTCCCAATATTTAGGTAAATCACTATTTACAAAGTATCTTGTTAGTTGGTGTATCCCGTATCTAATTGAGTTGTCATTATATATAGCATCAAGTAAAGAATATGAAATTAATTGGGTTAGAGACCTAGTTAGCTCAGATTCAGTATCGAAGACAGAAGATGAATTGAGTTCCTCCCAACTCACAGTAGACATAACTGTTCTACCAATATATATAAGAAGCTGCCTTGATGAAGTAGATAAGTGTTCCCAACTTTTCTGAAAGATATATGGATAAATAGATGTGCCTGCACTTTCTAAATTCGCTAAAATTATATCTATATCTAAAAATTTAGCTTGAGCAACCACTAATTTAATAGCAAGAGGAGCGCCACCTGTTGCGGTATGTATCTTGTCCAAGACAGCACCATCTTTGCTATTAAGGGCAGGTATGTTCTTTCTTCTTGCTTCTTCTGTAATAAAAAACTCTGTATCAGATACATCTAAAGGATTAAGCGATAAAGAATATACAAAATCAAATTGAACTTTTTTTCTGCTTGTGATTAACACCTTAAATGGTTCTAGTTCTTTTACATCAAGAATTAAAGTATGTATATTTTCGGAGGTTTCTATATTATCAATAAAAATCAAATATCGTTTATTTTTAAAGACTTCTCTTATTGCCAGCTTTTTGTCTTGAGGCTCTAATTTAATCAAATCCCATCTGCCAAGCTGTCTAGCAATAGAATCCAACAAGAACTCAAAATTTAAGAGCGCATTATCTAAAGAAATAATTTCATCCCCAGAGAGTATTTCTTGTTTTGCACTTTCACCAATAACGCCATCAAAATTATTCTCGGTAAGTAATATTTTTGCTATTTCACTAGCTAACGCAGTTTTTCCGTATCCGCCAAGTCCATCAATAACTATGAATTGATAGTCTTTTTCAGTAATTAGGGCATTACGTAAAGATAGAAAATCTTTTTCTCTACTTGGTAAATGATAATAAATATCTGTTTGTATTGATGCCGGCCAAATATCGTATTGGACTGAGCTATAACTTACTGTTTTTTTTTCTCTGTAATATTTTTTGAAATTCCATCCTCCATTCCTTTTATTTCTAATCTCACTGGTTTTAAAATGTTCGCCGTTGTTACTTTTGCTTGAGCAGATAAACCTTCATATGTTGCCCTTACGATCCATTCTGTATTTAAAGTATCTACTTCTATTGAAAACCAACCCGTTTCGTCAGTATGTTTCTGCTTGTCTATTCCATCTATAAATACAAGGGCATGAACAATAGGAGAACCATTGGCAGAAAATACATTACCTTTTATTATTAATCTAGAATTAGAAAATACAGCAAGATAGCTTCTAATTAAAATCAGCATTGTAACTATAAAACCTGTTATAGCTCCTCCAAATTCTGCTTCATCAACATAATCAGGAATAACAATTTTTAAAATACCAGTTCCTTCTAAAAATCCAAATAACACAACAGCACAGACAAGGCTAATTAATGCAAAAATACTATAAATAAAAGCCGTACTATATTGGGCACCATAGGTTTTCAATAATTCTGTAAGTATTTTCATCATATTTCCATGAGTTATTATGGTTTTTCTTGCCTAACATTCTGGTCAGGGGCGGCAGCCCGCATAGGATGCGCTGAGCGTTTTTTGCGAAACCCAACAATAATGGCGACATGTCATCAGCCCAGACCACCATTCAATGTCATCGCACACACAACAAAAAGAATACTCCAAATCCCCACAGCAAACAACTGCCTACACATGGGCGGCTACTCGACTACAACGTATCCATCAATCCCACGCCTGACGGTTGGCTTTAATGAGGGCTTCCATCTGTGCCGGATTGCCGGGTGGGGCAAGTTGAAATTCGGGGGATTTGAGCAAAGCCAGCACTTGGGAAACCTGCCCTGTCGTGGTCGGCATGACTGGCTCTAGCAGGGTGACGACCGCACGTAACGGTTGCGCGGGTCGCCAGGATTCCAACAAACGCACTGTGCCGTCTTTTTCAATAATCGCTTCAATGGCTTGTAGCATGTTTTCTCCCGATGTCATATAAACTCGCGTCGCCAAACAGTCGCATTGCCACCCTTTCGCTATCCTACCACCCCGCCCCAACCCGCTCAACCAAAAAACCGCTAAATCCAATTCTCCACCACCAAATCTGAAACACGCTTGAATTCGCTGGTATTGTTGGAGACCAAAATCAAATCAAGTGCCAAAGCGTGGGCGGCAATCCACAGATCATTGTTGCCGATAGGCGTTCCGGCGCGTTCCTATGTTGCGCGCAGTGTGCCGTACTGTACCGCTGTTTGAATATCCGGCGTGATGACCGGAATATAGGCGGCAAGCTGGGACAATTTTTCCAGCGCAAGTTCCCTCTGTTGGCTCTTTTGTGCGCCGTAGTAGAGTTCGCCGTATGTCACCAGCGACATGCCGACTTCGCCCGGCGCAAGCTGCTTAAACCGCTCAAGCACTTGCAGCGGGCGGCGCTTGGAGATGTAAATGCAGATGTTGGTATCCAGCAAATAGCGCAGATTCACGCCCACGCCTCGCGTTCTTGCGGCAGGCTGTCGTGGCGGCCATCCTGCATAAAATCATCCGGCAGCGCGGTCAGCAATTCAAAGGCGACTTCTAAACCTTGTGGCTGAACTTGCAAGGTTTTTTTCTCCAGCACAAGTACCACATTCACGTCTTGATTAGCCCATTCGCCCGGCAGTTTTAGTCGTAAAAAGCCTTGTGTATCAATATGGGATTCGAGTTGTAGCGTGTGCATGGTTTTTCCCCTGTGACACCGCTCCGGCGGTGTTACCATTCAGTGTCATCGCGTACCCAACAAAAGAATACCCCCAATCCCCGCCGCAAACAATCGCCTATACATGCGTGGCTACTCGACCACACTGCCAGCGATTTCCGAGGCAGTGGATAAACGGTGGTCCTATTATTTCCGTTCCGCTTCAATCTCGGCAAAAATATCATCTAACGTTAAATCGGCAAGCAAGCGTTCCCGTTCTTTGGTGTAATTGCCGTGTCCGCTACTGAATTGGGACAGAAAGCGTAGGGTCTCAACCACGCCGAGTTCCTTGTTCAGCACACAACAGGGCTTGGTGGGTAATTTCCGTCAGCGGGCGGTGTAATGCGGTGTTCATGCTTCACATTCCATCAATCATTGAACAGGTGAGATCACACGGATGTTCAGATATTCCAGTTTTTCAGCCTTCTTCAAAAACTTGTCATCACAAGTGCAGAAATATTCCACGCCCGATTTTTCTGCTCTGAAGCAATCCCCTGAAACGACAACACCCCCAACAGCAATAACAATAGAAAGTATTTTTTCACTTCTGTTTCTTCTAAACTTGGTAAGTTTTACACCCCAACACAAACGCCGCCCAAAACAAAGGATTGTTGTATTTTTCATCTGCCATAAATTCGCGTTTTACGGCATTGAGGGCTTGAATTTGCTCTTTGCCTGCTTTGAGTCTAGCGAAAAAGCGACGCATGAATAAGGAAATTAAACAGTGACTTAAAACTGCTGCAAAAAACGCCAATCATTTTCAAAAAATAGGCGTAAATCATTGACTTGATAACGCAACATAGCCAGACGCTCAACTCCCATGCCAAACGCATAGCCGGTGTAAGCTTCGTTATCAATGCCCACCGCTGCAAATACATTCGGATGCACCATGCCGCAGCCTAGCACTTCCAGCCAGCCGCTTTGTTTACACACTTTACAGCCCGCACCGCTGCACATAACGCACTGAATATCAACTTCTGCTGAAGGCTCGGTGAAAGGAAAATAAGAAGGGCGAAAACGCACCGCTAAATCATCGCGCTCAAAAAAAGCATGAAGAAAATCATTAATAACACCTTTCAAATGAGCAAATGAAATATTTTCATCCACCAACAAACCTTCGACTTGATGAAACATGGGCGTATGCGTCAAATCAGAATCGCAGCGATACACGCGCCCGGGCGCGATAATGCGCAACGGCGGTGGTTGCGTTTCCATGACGCGCACCTGCACCGGCGACGTATGCGTGCGCAGCAGGGTATGCGCGTCAAAATAAAAAGTATCGTGCATCGCTCGTGCGGGGTGACTTTGAGGAATATTTAACGCCTCAAAATTGTGAAAATCGTCCTCAATTTCTGGACCTTCGGCAACACTAAAGCCAATGTGCGCAAACAGATTCTCAATGCGCTGCAAAGTTTGCGTGACCGGATGTAAACTGCCGCTGCCTTGTCCGCGTCCGGGTAAAGTGACATCGATCCATTCAGCACTTAACTTGGCTTGCAACGCCCGCGCTTCTAAGACGGCTTGACGCGCATCAAGGTCGTTTTGCAGGGTGTTTTTCGCCCGATTAATCGCCTCGCCCGCCGCTTTGCGTTGTTCATGCGGAAGCTTGCCCAATTGTTTGAGTTGTGTTGTGATGCTGCCTTTTTTGCCCAAAAACTCAACGCGCAACTGTTGCAGTTGGTTTAAGTCTTGGGTGTCTGCAATGCGGGTTTGTGCTTGACTGAGCAAGTTGGAAAGATCGTCCATGTTATTTGTCTATTTAGGTTGCGAAAGAATGAAAAGTTTGGGTTTATAACATAAACAGGGTTTGAAAACCATATCGCCTAAGCTTGAGCAGGTATCTCATTATAATCCCACGAAATTCTATTAAACTTGGAATTAACCATCAACAGCCCTAGTCAAAATACTTTATAATGGGGTTTTGTCTGAATCGCTGAGGTTGTGCAAAGACTTCTTTTCGTCTGTTAAAACAGACTGACAGACGAAAAAATCGCCATTACTCCAGTGCTGTAGTTTACATTTGTTGTGCGTCAAGCGTATTTTGCAGCAAACAGCTCTAAGCACGTAACGAACGTGCGGGTCAAGCGTTCAAGCCTTAACCCGCGAGTTTACACTTTGCCCGGTGAGTGAAAGTAGGATCACGGCTTCAGGTTATCGTCTAAAACTATCGTTAATTTAGGTAAAATGATGAGTAAAAAATTATTGTTTACAGGTTTTTTTTTAGCCCTGACCTATTCGTTTCAGGTGTTAGCCATTGATACGAAAACCTTGCGTAACATGTCTCTCGAAGAATTGATGCAGATAACGATTATTGGCTCAACGCTGACCGATGAATCGATTGAAACAGTGCCTTCTGCGGTAACTGTGTTTAGTCGCAAACAGATTGAACAAATGGGATTTGATTATTTGCATGAATTGTTAAATTTAGTGCCGGGTTATCAATCGCAACGCAATGCAGAATATTCAACGCTTTATTCATATAGTGCGCGTGGACGACGCAATGGTTCGCAATCAAAAGAAGTGCTGCTTCTTATGGATGGGCGAATTTTCAACGATCCGCGGATGGGTTCATCTAATCCAGTGATGCTTAACTTATCTCAAATTGAACGGGTAGAAGTGATTCGCGGACCCGGATCAGCCTTATATGGTTCAGGTGCTTATACGGGCGTTATTAATGTAATTACCCGACAAAATACCAATGAACTCAAATTAGGTGTAGGGGCTTTCAATCGACTTGATGCGTCTATTTTAGGCACAAAAAAATGGAATGCGTGGCAATTTGATGTTTATGCTCAAGCAGCGCGGGATCACGGTGATTCTTACACTGTAGATGATAATTTCAATGCTGATCCTTCTATTCGTGTTAATAGCAGCGATCCTGCCCGCTCCGCCACGCTTGACTTATCTATACGTTATGAAGATACCTTGCTACGCATGTCTCGCCGTCAAGAACAAACTGAAGGATTTTATGTGGTTGAAAGCCTATTTGAAGATTTTAATAAAAATCAGGTTGACGTAGAGCAAGTGAGTGTGGAGCAAGATATTTTTTGGTCAAACCGTTTTCGTTCTCATTTCACCCTGAGTTGGCAACAGGTCATGTTACGTCAAGATATTCAAGCGGCAGCAGAGGGCGAGATGGCAGCCATTAGTCAACCATCAAGCACTGATCCTTTGCTCGGAAAACTCACGCTGACCGGTAAGCATTGGCAATTTAAGTGGCACAATGATTGGCAATTAAGTGATCGCAGCAGTACGCAATGGGGTTTGGAATGGATTGATAGTCGAGAAACAGGAGCCAACGCAGCCAATAATTTTGATACGGGACAGTTGGCAGCCAGGCAGTATCCGATTAATTATTACGGCAATTTCGATCACAGCACTCAAATTGGCTTATTGGGTTCGCGTCGTTCATTGGGTATTTATGGGCAGTATTTGCATCGCTTCACAGACGATACCAAACTCACTTTGGGCTTGCGTTACGATAATTATAATGAAATTGATGCCCGTGTGAGTCCGCGAATCGGCTTGGTGCATTCTTTCAAACAAATTCATACTGTAAAATTGCTTTATGGCGAGGCTTTTCGCGCACCCGCACTCAATGAAACTGGCATCACCAATAATGCGGTGATATTAGGAAATATCGATCTGGCACACGAAGTTGTTAAAACCTGGGATTTGATTTGGTTAATACATACACCCTATACCTATTTTAGTTTAGGTGGATTTATCAATTATTATGACCATCCAATTTCTACCGAGATTGTCAACGACAATATGCGTTCTTTTGCCAATACCGCTTCTAGCGAAGCGCACGGCTTTGAATTGGAAGCCAGCCACGAAATCAACCCTGATTGGTTATTACGCGCAACCTTCACGCATTTTTCTAAATTGCCCGACACCTCTTTTCGAGAAGCAGACACACTGGCTTCATTACTTATCAATTATGGAAAAAATCGTTGGAATTGGAATTTAACCGGCATTTATCACAGTCAGCGAGAAATGTTGTCAGGTGATATATTGCAACCGCTTGATGCTTATTGGTTATTCAATACTAAATTGCACTATCGATTAGATAAAGCTTGGTCGAGTTATGTACAGATTAAAAACCTATTTGAACAAGCCCATGAAAATGCGCCACAAGGTAATCGTCTGACTGAAGGTACGCCTAATCGCGGACGAGAGTGGCTTATTGGCATTGAATATAAATTTTAGCGGGCTAACTGCTTAGGTAGCACGCAAAAAATACTCACCGTCTCTCCAATCAGCTAATCAAAGAACTTAAAGAACTTAATGATGCTTTCAATTTACAATACCTTGACTCGTAAAAAAGCCCCTTTCCAACCGATTGCAGCCAACCAGGTGCGCATGTATGTGTGCGGCATGACGGTTTATGATTATTGTCATATTGGTCATGCGCGGGTTTTGGTGGTATTTGATGTGGTGGTGCGCTATCTGCGGCATATTGGTTATGAGGTGACTTATGTGCGCAATATTACTGACATTGACGATAAAATTATTAAACGCGCCCAGCAAAATGGCGAGGATATTTTCAGTTTGACCGAGCGTTTTATTACCGCAATGCACGAGGACGCTGACGCGCTTAATGTGCTGCGCCCCGATCAAGAACCTCGTGCTACGCAGTCTTTGCACCTTATCACTGATATGATTCAGAGCCTGCTGGACAAGGGTTTTGCTTATCTTGCCGAGAGTGGTGATGTGCTGTACTCAGTCAGCAAATTCGCCCATTATGGGCGGTTATCGGGCAAAAATCTGGAGGATTTACAAGCCGGCTCTCGCGTCGATGTTGATCGCAGCAAGCGCGATCCGCTGGATTTTGTTTTGTGGAAAACGGCTAAACCCGATGAACCGAGCTGGCAATCGCCTTGGGGGCGCGGTCGTCCGGGCTGGCATATCGAATGTTCGGCAATGTCCACGCATTGCTTGGGCAATCATTTTGACATTCACGGCGGCGGCGCAGATTTACAATTTCCGCATCACGAAAACGAAATTGCGCAAAGCGAGGCGGCAACCGGTGAACATTTTGTCAATGTCTGGATGCACAATGGCTTTGTGCGCATCAATGAAGAAAAAATGTCGAAATCGCTAGGCAATTTTTTCACGGTGCGCGAGGTGCTAAACACATACGCACCTGAAGTAGTGCGTTATTTTATTCTTACCAGTCATTACCGCAGTCCGCTGAATTATTCCGATGCGCAACTGGATTCCGCGCAACACGCCCTAGGGCGTTTATACACCGCGCTGCGCGGTTTGCCCGAAGCGTCAAGCCGCTACGAAGACGATACTTATCGTCAAGCTTTTTACAAGGCGATGGATGATGATTTCAATACCCCGGAAGCGATTGCTGTATTATTTGAAATGGCACGAGAAATTAACCGCTTGCGTGAACAGCTTGAAGAAGAAGCGGCAGCATTGGGAGTAGAATTGAAAAAACTGGCAGGGATTTTGGGCTTGTTACAAAACGATGCCGAAGACTTTTTTCAAGCCTCGCGGGGCAATGATGGCTTATCGGCTGCGCATATTGAAGAGATGATTGCTGCACGCAATGCGGCACGTCAAGCCAAACAGTGGGCGGAAGCGGATCGCATCCGCGATACCTTGCATGAACAAGGCGTTGTGTTAGAAGACGGGGCGCAGGGAACGACTTGGAAAAAACTGTAATTTTTTGATGGCTAGACTTGTTTGGCTTCGTAAGCCATTAAATGATAAAACCATTTTCCAAAATTAAATCTACGATACAATTTTTCCACATCCTGAGCAGTCGTAACCGTTCAGTTCCCCGCGCAAGACCTGTCAGGTTTTTACTGAAAGGGGGTGAATGCTTACGAGCCGTCGGCTGATAATCTTGCTAAAGTCGCCGCTTGACACCACAAATGTCGATACACATTGGCTATTTCCACGTCCCGCGTGGAAATGCCTAAGCTTCTAGCTACTGCCCCTCAATCAAAGCAAAGGATTTATCCATGTCCTCCCATACAGCCACACACCCCGCCAACCGTCTCGCGCAAGAAACCAGCCCCTATTTGCTACAACACGCCCACAACCCGGTCGATTGGCATCCTTGGGACAACACAGCATTACAACAGGCGCGAGAACAGGACAAGCCCATTTTGCTCTCCATAGGCTATTCCGCCTGTCACTGGTGTCATGTCATGGCGCACGAATCTTTTGAAGACCCAGCGACAGCAGAACTGATGAACCGCCTGTTTATCAACATCAAAGTTGACCGCGAAGAGCGTCCCGATCTGGATAAAATTTACCAAACCGCGCATCAAATCATCGCGCAACGCGGCGGCGGCTGGCCCCTGACTCTATTTCTTACCCCCGACCAACAAACGCCATTTTTTGCTGGCACTTATTTTCCCAATCAGCCGCGCTATGGAATGCCCGCTTTTCAAGACATTCTGCGCAAAGTCGCCGCAGCCTACCAGCAACGCCGCGCCGACGTGACCCAACAAGCTGAGGCGATTACGCACTATTTACAACGCTTGGCAACTCCGCAACAAGCAGTGACGGGCGAGTTGAACGACGCACCTTTGCAAGCCAGCCGCGAGCAATTAGAAGCAAGCTTTGATGAAGTGCAAGGCGGTTTTGGCGGTGCGCCAAAATTTCCGCATTTGAGCAGTATCGAATTGTTATTGCAGCAATTTATGCGCAACAATGTCGATCAAAAATATGCACAAATGGCATTGTTTAGCCTACAAAAAATGGCGCAAGGCGGAATTTATGATCAGCTCGGCGGCGGTTTTTCTCGCTACTCGGTGGATGAATTATGGATGATTCCACATTTTGAAAAAATGCTCTATGACAACGCTGCCTTTTTAGTCGAACTCAGTCACGCTTGGCAGCTCACCGCATTACCGCTGTTCAAACGCGCCGCGCTGGAAACCGCAGACTGGACGCTGCGCGACATGCAGTCGCCCGAAGGCGGTTTTTATTCCTCACTGGATGCCGATTCCGAAGGCGAAGAAGGCAAATTTTATGTGTGGACCCGCGAAGCACTAAAAGAATTACTAAAACCTGATACTTATCAAATCTTTGCGCGACATTTTGGGATCAACTTAAATGCCAATTTTGAAAACAGTCAGTGGCATTTACACACCTTTCGCAGCCGCGAAGAGTTGACAGAAAAATATCATCTCAGCCTTGAAGCCATTGACCAACACATAGATTCAGCACGCGCTATTTTGTTCCGTGAACGCGAAAAACGCATCCGTCCGGGGCGCGACGAGAAGCTGCTGACATCGTGGAATGCCTTAATGATTAAAGGCTTGGCAGTGGCGGGGCGGGTATTCGATAAACCTGATTATTTACAGGCAGCGACACAATCGCTGGATTTTATCCAACAAACACTGTGGCGCGATGGGCGTTTGCGTGCAACCTATAAAGACGGCAAAGCGCATCTCAACGCCTATCTGGACGATTATGCCTATTTGCTCGATGCCATTTTGCACCTGCTGCAAGCCCGCTGGCGCGATGGCGATTTGAGTTTCGCCCTGGAAATCGCTGAGGTGTTGCTGCAAGCCTTTGAAGATAAAGAACATGGCGGTTTTTATTTCACCGCGCATGAGCATGAAAACCTGATTCAACGCCCCAAGCCATTTATGGATGACTCGATACCCGCAGGCAACGGCGTGGCGGCGCAAGCACTAGGACGCTTGGGGCATTTGCTCGGCGAAACGCGCTATTTAGACGCGGCAGAGCGCGCATTACAAGCCGCCTGGGTCTCCATGCAGCAAGTGCCGCACGCGCACGACAGCTTGTTAGTGGCTTTGTTGGATTACTTGAATCCGCCACAAACCATTGTATTGCGTGGAGAAAAAGACAGTTTGCGTGAATGGCAAAGTGCTTGTCAAACGGGATACGCACCGCAGCGCGTGACTTTAGCCATTCCCGACACAGCGCGAGATTTGCCCGGCATTTTGGCGCAGCGCGAAGCACGAGGCGGTACCATCGCCTATATGTGCAGCGGCGTACAATGTTCAGCCCCGATCAGCGATTTAGCCACTTTGCGGGCAGCTTTGTAATGCCTTATTTGAAATAGGTGTTTTGGTTTGATAAAACCATGCCGTGCTTCTAAACTAGGATAGGTGCTGTAAGACAGCGCGAATGGCTGCCAGTCAAATGACCTAAATAATCAAGGTGTTGACCCTAGAGCAGCCTCAATACCCGTTACCCCTCTCATAAAAACACGCCATAATGAGAAAATTATGCTAAATCATGATCCGCAGGTTGAGCATTGCCTAGAAACGCTCTGCATTCAAGGTTGTCGCCAAGTGAAGGTTATCATCACCGTGCTAGAAAGCGGGAAACCGCTGCCGCATTGCCATTTAAGTCCGGCACAATACACCTTATTGCTGCAAGAATTAAAAAGCATCATGGCGGTGTATGAACAGACCGGCAGTTGTTCTCTATAAGGTTCGATGAAAAAATGCTTTCCAACATTCGTCTTGTGCTGGTCGAAACCTCCCATCCGGGCAACATAGGCGCGGCAGCACGCGCCATGATGAACATGGGCTTGGAACGACTCTGTTTAGTGCAGCCACACAAATTTCCCAGTGCTGTAGCGACTGCGCGAGCCTCAGGTGCCAGCGGTATCCTAGAACGCGCCCAAGTATTTGACAACCTGCCCCAAGCCCTCACAGGCTGCCGTCTGGTGTTTGGTGCAAGCGCACGTAGTCGCAGCATTCCTTGGCCTGAAATCAGCCCCGAAACCTGCGCGGAAAAAACCCAAGCCGCCGGCGGTGAAGTCGCTATCGTGTTTGGACGTGAACATTCGGGATTGACCAATGAAGAACTGGATCATTGTCATTTCTTGGTAAAAATCCCCACCAATCCGCAATTTTCCTCGCTCAATGTCGCCGCCGCTGTGCAGGTGCTATGCTACGAAATGCGCCGTCTGTGGCTGCAATCAGCCCAACTCCCGCACAGCCAAGCCAGCGACGCAGCCTTTGCCCCGGCCACCGCCGAAGATATGGAACGCTTTTATGCGCACCTGTTTGAGACACTGCAAGAGCTTGGCTACTATGACCCACAAAAACCCAAACGCTTAGTGCGCCGCCTGCACCGTCTGTTTAACCGCGCTGCTCTCGAACACGCCGAAGTTAAATTAATACGCGGTATTTTGAAAGCTATACAAGAAGCGGTGAAAAAGCAGGGCTAGGATATAGATAAAGTTCATCAGTTGTAGGATTCAGACCTTCTAGGTTTTCAAAACCTAGAAGGTCTTAGCTCACATAGGAATATTGTCATGCGCACTCAACCTGCCAGTCAAGCAACAGAATTAAATAATGAAATTAATCAATGGCTTAATTCGCATAAATTGCCTGACGAATTGACCTTAAAAAAACTGCAAAAACAGGCGGAACAAGTATTAACAGTAGATTACGCAAAAGGCTATGAACTGTTAGGTTGCTTAAGCACCCTTAATGCTGATCATCAATCCGTTTTAAGCTATTTTGATAAGGCTATAAAACGAGATGGCTCACATGTTGATATTTATATAAATTATGCAAGAGCATTAGAAAATTTAGTGGATTTTAAGTTAGCCGCAGAGGTTTCATTGTCAGCACTTAAACGATTTCCAAAAAACCAAGAACTATTAAATCAGGTATTCCGTTCTTTATGGTTATCGGGGCAATATAATCAATTTGAAAAACTATCTAGTTCTTATCATATAGAAATAAATCAAGAACAAAAAAAGATTCTGGATTTCATCAGAAAATATAAGCTGGATGAAACTATAGTGCAAGCAATAATATCTATAGCCAGCCAATCGGCAAAAAAATTCACAGCGCACTTAGATGATAACAAATATAGTTTACAGGAAGAAGAGGATGCTGTTTGGCTGACGCAAGATATTTATTTGCTGGGCATGACTGATGAAGATTTACTGGATTTAACTTTTTATCAAATAGAACTGCTCACAGAAGCTGATTTTCCTGGTTCAACCAGTAATAAATTTTTAGTCAGTTTTCATGGAGTTTAATGGATGAATGCATGGGATTTTTTAGACTCAGCCGATACTAGGTTAAAACAACTTAATCAAACAACTGAAGTTGATTACAGGAACGCCGCGAGCCGTGCTTATTATGCAGCTTATCATGCTTGCAAAAACATAGCGGAACAGAAAAAAATCAATTTATCCGCAGGTGCTACCCATGAAAAGTTGATTCTTGGCTTAAAAAACAGTAGGAACAAGGACTTGCAAAGGCTGGGCAATATTTTACAAAACATGCGCGATAGCCGGCATAAAGCAGATTATAAAATCAACGATACCTTTAGTTATCAAGAAGCCAAGAAGATTTTAGGCATGGCAATAAAGCTTAAGAAAGACTTAGACCATTCGCAATAAAGTAATGATCGGCTTAAAAATATCAATCAAGATGTCGCATTTGGCGCATTTTCTTCTCGACTTTAGGGTCTTTTTCTTGTGGTTTTTCTACATATCCGCGTAAACAAATCGGTGTTCTCGGCAGTTGATTATGCTTAAAGTCTGCTGCTAATTGCATTAACACATCGGCTTTATCACGCTTAAACAAATCCGTTAAAGCGACATAAAGAAAATCAAACAACTTGTCTAAAGCTATTTTATGGGTTTGCCCGCTGTCTGCATAAAGCCAGTCGCTAAACAACATAAAACGCGCAAAAGGTTGATCTGCCAACAAATCTTGCTTGCTGTGCGGGAAACGTCCCGAATTAATGAATAAATCCCAATAACGCGCAAAGCGCGTCAAACGCTGCATGTCTTTGAAACTGATAAGGCGATTGCTGAGTAAATTGTAAGGCGGGCTGGGGTTGTAGCGCATTTGCCAGGGGTCGGTGTGGCGAATCATCGGCGAACCGCGCAGGCGTTTGAGAATGCCAAGCTGAATTTCGTGCGGATTGAGCGCGTACAACTGATCAAAGCCTTGTGCAAAACTGTGTAGGTCTTCGCCGGGCAGTCCGGCAATCAAATCGGTGTGCAGATGAGCATGGCTGTGTTGGCGTAAAAAACACACATTGGCTTGACTTTTTGCGTTGTCCTGTGTGCGGCTGATGAGACTTTGCACCTCAGGATTGAAGCTTTGAATGCCGATTTCAAATTGCAAACTGCCGGGCGGAAATTGCTGGATAAGCTGCTTGAGCTTGTCGGGCAGATTGTCGGGTATCAGTTCAAAATGCAAAAAAGTTTGTGTATCAAGGCGTTGCAGAAAAAATTGTAAAATGCTCGCGCTGTGTTTGAGGTTTAAGTTAAAGGTGCGATCAACAAATTTGAAACGCCGCACGCCGCGTTGCCAGAGCTTTTCCATAGCAGCCAGAAATTTTTCTAAATCAAATGGATAGGCAGTTTTATCGAGAGCCGATAGGCAAAATTCACAGCGAAACGGGCAACCGCGTGAGGCTTCCACATAAATGATACGATGCGCGATGTCGTCGTCGCTGTATTCTGCGTAAGGCAGCACTAAATCGCCGGGCGCGACAAAACCCGCCGCTATGATTTTCTGTGCAGGTTCGCGCCCACCGAGTAGGTCTTGGCACAGTTGCGCGAAGGCGAGATCAGCACTGCCGCTAATAATGTAATCTGCCAGCGCGGCGATGGGCTGTTGCGCGGTTTCATGGCTAATTTCAGGTCCGCCTAGGACGATTTTCAAGTCCGGCGCGATCTGTTTTAAGGCTGCAACAAGGTCTGTTATTTCGCGTATATTCCAAATATACACGCCAAAACCGATGATTTTCGGCGATTGCGCTAACAGTTGTTCGATAATATCGAGCGGACGCTGGTGGATGCTAAATTCGATAATCCGCGCCCGCGCCCGCAGTGTGCCGAGGTTGGCGAGCAAATAGCGTAAACCAAAAGCACTGTGGATATAACGGGCGTTGAGCGTAGTAAGCAGGATGTCGGGCATGTTATTGACGAGTTTCAAAGTGTTCGGTTTTTAGGTTTAATTTATCCCGAAAAGTTGACCGCTAGACGTATAATAATGACTAAGGTGGGCGCAGCTTCTGGTGAGTATAGTATATAATGCCCAGACATTTTTTAGGCAGCAAGGCGGACTTATAACATGAGTGAATATTTGCTGATATTTGTTAGCACGGTACTGGTGAATAATTTTGTACTGGTCAAGTTTTTAGGCTTATGCCCCTTTATGAGCGTCTCAACACGCTTAGAAACTGCGGTCGGTATGGGGCTTGCCACCACTTTTGTACTCACCTTATCCTCTATCTGTAGCTATCTGGTCAATGCCTATTTGCTGTCGCCCTTTGACTTAGAATATTTACGCACCATCACTTTCATCTTGGTCATTGCCGCAACCGTGCAATTTACTGAAATGTTGGTAAAAAAAACCAGCCCCTTGCTGCATCAGATTTTAGGTATTTTTCTGCCCTTGATTACCACTAATTGCGCGGTGTTGGGCGTGGCATTGCTAAATGTACAGAATCAACACGGCTTTCTGCATTCAGCTATATTTGGCTTTGGCGCGGCGGTGGGCTTCTCGCTGGTGCTGGTATTATTTGCCGCCGTGCGCGAGCGCACAGCGGTTGCTGATGTGCCGGAGATTTTCAAAGGCGCGCCGATCAATTTAGTCACGGCGGGCATTATGTCGATGGCGTTTATGGGTTTCATTGGCTTGGTCAAAACCTAAACCTAACATCAGCAAAGCAATCGCTCTCTTAAAGAGACGACATTTCGCGCTACCAAGCCTTTTTACGCGGCGCGTACAAGTCGGTAATCGTGCCGCTTGCCATTTCAGCAGCAAAATTCACCGTTTCGCTTAACGTGGGATGCGCATGGATGGTGAGGCTAATGTCTTCGACATCTGCGCCCATTTCATACGCCAACATGACTTCGGCGAGCAACTCACCCGCATTAGTGCCGACTAAACCCGCGCCGATTAAGCGTTTGCTGGCGCGGTCGAAGAGCAATTTGGTCATGCCTTCGCTGCGTCCGATACTCAGCGAGCGTCCGCTGGCTGCCCACGGGAACGCGCCTTTTTCGTATTCTATTCCTTGGGCTTTGGCTTCGGTTTCGCTGATGCCCATCCAAGCGATTTCGGGATCCGTGTAGGCGACGCTGGGAATCGCTGCGTCAAACATCACCTTGTCGTGTCCGCTGATGACTTCCGCTGCGACTTTGCCTTGATGCACGGATTTGTGTGCCAGCATCGGGTTGCCAACAATGTCGCCGATAGCAAAAATGTGCGACACGTTAGTGCGCATTTGTGCGTCAACCAAAACAAAGCCGCGTTCATCGACTGTTACGCCCGCGTTTTCCGCGCCGATCTTGTTGCCATTCGGACGGCGACCGACGGCGACTAATACGCGGTCATAGACGGCGGATTCGGGGGCTTTGTCGCCTTCAAAATAGACCCGCAAACCGGCTGTTTCTGCTTCGATTTTGCTGACTTTGGTGTTGAGATAAATAGCGTGGTATTTTTTCTCAATGCGTTTGTGCAGCGGGCGCACCAGATCAGCATCGCAGCCCGGAATCAGTTGTCCCATAAGTTCAACAATGGTGATTTCGCAATCGCCTTGTCCGAGGGCTTCGTACACCGTCGCCATTTCCAGACCAATAATGCCGCCGCCAACCACTAAAAAGCGTTTGGGAATGTCTGCCAATGCCAAGGCGCCGGTGGAGTTAATCAAACGCGGGTCATCATTGGGAAAGCCGGGTATTTGCGTGGGTTCTGAGCCGGCGGCGATGATCGCGTATTGAAAGCGAATCTTTTGCGTGCCGTCCGCGCCTTCGACGTGCAGGGTATGTGGGTCAAGGAAAGTGCCGACCCCGCGCACGACTTTGACTTTGCGCTGTTTTGCCAAGCCGCTTAAACCGCCGGTAAGTTTGCTGACAATGCCGTCTTTCCAGTCGCGCAGTTGGTCTAAATTGATGTCCGGTTTGGCAAAAGTGATGCCGCTGTGGGCGATTTCTTGCGCTTCGTTGAGGATGTGCGCGGTGTGCAGCAGGGCTTTGGAGGGAATGCAGCCGACGTTTAAGCAGACGCCGCCGAGATTGTCGTCGCGTTCCACCAGTATCACTTGCTTGCCTAAATCGGCGGCGCGAAAGGCGGCGGTGTAGCCACCGGGTCCCGCGCCTAGCACTAACACTTCGGCTTCTAGGTCGGCTTCTAGGTCTGCCGCGCCGCTGGCTGCTGTGACGGCGGCGACAGCGGCGACAGCGGCGACAGCTTCAGTGCTGGGGGCGGACGCGCCCGTTGCAGCCGTGTCTAGGATTAAAATCGGACTGCCTTGTGATACTTTGTCGCCGATGTTGATGAGGATGTCTTGCACTCTGCCTGCCTGCGGCGCGGGAATTTCCATCGCGGCTTTGTCGCTCTCTAAGGTGATGAGTGCCTGTTCTTTGTCAATGTAATCGCCGCTTTTGACGTGAATTTCGATAATATCGACATCTTGGAAATTGCCGATGTCCGGTACTTGGATTTCTTGAGTTGCCATAAGTCCTTTTCTCATGTTGCGCAATTTAAGGATTGCGTTGGTCAAATAATGCTAATGCTTGTAAACAAGCGCGTTTGTGCGCTTCGCCTTGTTGTGGTGAGCGTTCAAAGCCGGGAATGCGTAAACCGTAGCGTAAGTTTTGCGCATCTGCCAATAAAATCCAACGACAAAGTTGTGACAGTGCCATTTCCGTGTCTAACTGGCTCACGTCTGCCCAGGTGAACCATAAACTGCTTAAACCTTCGTCGCCGCCAAATTGTTTGACCTGCCAGCCTTGTTCTCGTGCCACGACTTTCCAATCAACGTGGCGCGGCGAATCGCCGGGATGATAATCTCGATAACCAGCAAAGTCATCGCCGCGCTGCCCTTTTTCTTGACTGTGTTTTTGGTCTTCGGGTAAGCCATGCGGCACGGCTTGTTCGCCTGCTGAACGTGGATAAACCAGTGCTTGAATGTGGGGAAATTCTATATAAGTCCAAGCGTGAAACAAGCCGAGCGGAAATTGTGTGCTTAAGTTTAAGCGCGCTAAGGGTAAATAACCGCGCTGCGCAGTTGGCATTGGCACCAATAGGCAATGTAATTGGTTTTCTTCAATGTCACAAAGCACTGCCGTACCGGCTTTTTGTTGATGCGGATGCACGCGCACAGTCAGCGCGTGGCGTGTGGGCTGTTGCTGGTTATCAAACCACAGGGGAAAACGGGCTTTTTCGCCCGCGAATACCGGTTCAGGCTGTGCTGGCGCGATGCGTAAGCCAGCTAAGTTACGATAAGTGTGTAAAATTGACACCAGCGTCATGGCACTGAGCAGAAAGGTCAGCATAAAGCCCATATTGTTGCTGTAATTCATTGAGCCGAGCAGCATAACGAATAAAAATAGCCCGAACAACATGCCGTGACGTGAAGGAATGATGTAAATGCGGCGGCGCGTGAGGGTGATGGCATGTTCTTGGTTCATGTAAGACAAGGTATCTTAAATACGCCTGTTAGGCAAAAGCTTCTTTTTTACCAGACTTCCTTTATAGTTACCCAAAATGTAGCTCGCGTAGATCGCGTCTCTCAAGTCAAACATTTTTTACAAGGAAAGTGTAAATTTACGCAGTTTTCGGCGAATATTGCGTTTGATGCTTCAAAACACCAAAAAATATAAACGCGCTTACGCATACAGTTACCGAGTACCGCTACAGCAGTTCCCGCCCGCATCAAAACCCTGTTAAAAATAGCCCATAGTTGCCCCTAAAACGAAACAGGTCAGACAACCATGCCAAGAAAATTACCCTCCCCGCCGCCCCGTGAAGACTTAAAATTTCACCGTACACACGGCTTTCTCATAAAAAAATATTTTATATTTCAGTATAATGTAACTTGGCTTAGCGTATCCAACTAAGAAGGAAAATATCCATGAACAATGTAGAGTCTTATCCTGAAGAACAACTTGCTCATTTTATCGAAGCATTAGATAAATTGCCTGACCATCGTGATAACAGAGGGAAACGGCATCGTCTTGCTTTTATAATAGCTTCGGTTGTTATGGCACTCATGGTTGGGCGTTTGACAACTTCCGGTATTTTTCGGTATATACTTCTGACGTTAAAGTTTTCGGTTTTTAGAGTTTGAGTTTTAACGGTCCTTCAAGCCCACTAAAGTTCAGTCATCCAAAAAGTTGACCGCGAGAAGTATAACAAAGTCGTCGGCATATCTGATCATTAATGACTTACAGACTTTTTCAGCGTTTTCAGGATAAATGATTATTTTTTATGATCCGTGCTTCAAAATCCAGTAACCATTGTTTGTAGATCGTTCCGTGCGGATGTTTGCCCATAAAACCGCCGAGGTCATGCGCAGCAACCACACGATGACAAGGCACAAACAAGGGGATGGGGTTTGCGCGGCAGGCGTTGCCCACTGCCCGCGGACTGGTGCGCAGTATGCGGGCAAGCTGCCCGTAGCTTAAGGTTTGACCGCTGGGAATGTCTTGCAATGCTTGCCAAACGCGCTGTTGAAACGCGCTGCCTGGCAAGTGCAAAGGCACGACAGGCAGTTGTCCGCTGGCAAAATAGCTGTGCAAGGCCTGTTCAATAGAGGTTAATTTCACGCGGGCGGAATTGACTGCGGTTTCGGGCGGTAAAAAATCTATCCGGCTCAAAGTCTGCCCCTGTATTTGTAGCTTCAAACAGGCAAAGGGCGCGAAAAACAAGCGCGTTTCAGTGCTGGCGATTGGCATCAACAATTTCTACTTGGAAAAAAAATACCTGCGGCTGACTGACATCAACCCGCGCTTTCACCCAATGCACATCACGATCCCCAAACACTTCAACACGGGTAAAGTTTTCTACCAGTTGACCGCTTTTGCGATTGCGTAACGGCTTGTCAATACGGAAATAATGACTGTCGCCATGTACTAACACCACCGGCTTACGAAAAGCGATGCTGGCATCCTCTAAGACACGTAAAAAATCTCGAAAACCATTATCAATATCAGCGCGGCGCGTTTCAAACAGCGGATTGGCTTGCATAAATAGCATCAAAGCCGCGCTATGCTGCTGCTCGGCATATTCAAAGGCTTGTTTTAACCAGATCAAATTAGCTGCCTGCCGCGCCTGATATTCGGCTTGGCGGGCTGCCCACAGTGCATCATCATCTTCGTTTTGCCGTATGAAATTGTTATGGCTGCCAACCAGATGCAGAGCAGCAAAGGTCACGCCCTGATGTTGCCAGCGTAAATTTTCTGGATAATCTTGGCTTTGACGCTGCACGGGCAGCTTGCGTTGCCCAAAACTCTGATCACCTTGCGCAAACAATTCGCGTATCTTGGCTAAACGCTCGTGCGGATCGTAACGCCCGCTGCCGTGTCGCTGGCAATCTGTCCATTCGTTATCGCCGGGCGTATAAAACAAGGGATGCTTGGAGGCTTGGAAATCTTTTTGAATGCGCTGGAAATAATCATCGCTGCATAGCTGATTGCTGGCTTTAATGTCGCCGACATGCAGCACGAAATCAAGCGGTGCGTCATCCAAGTCTTGCAACAAGGCTTGCCAGTTAGGCAGCGGCGTATGGTAGGGTAAATCGCCCATTAAGCCAATTTCAAAAGGCTTTGTTTGGGCGATTGCTAAGGTATTGAAAAAAATCAGAAAATAAGCTAGATAGCGGGACATTGATAAACGCCTTGGGGGAAACTTACTCAGAAATCAAACCAGGTGCCTTCGGGCATCAGATTATGCCAAAAATGACTCCATATTGAGGCATTTAAGAGCTTTTCTGTAAAGGGGCTTGCATCCGGAGTCATGAAAAAAACCACCAGCATGGCTGCCGCCATTAACGCAGAAGATCGCCAATCTTTGGAATTGACAATTTTCAAAGCGCTGCCAAAGGAACTTTTTAAGCGTTTATTGAGAAAATCCACGCTATAAGCTTCATCCAGCAATAAATGCAACAAATAGCCAAAAAACACCGCCAACCCCGCAAGCCAAGCCGATTCGCGGCTGAAATCGAATAACTGATAGGTTAAAGCGGTGGTTAAAAACCAGAATAGGCAAGCTGACAGCAGGGTGTGATAGACCCCGCGATGGTGGGTAAAGCGGCTAAACGCTTCCCATACCGGATAGCGCACTAGGGCATAAGCAAAGCCCGCCGCCAGCCATAGTTCTAGCAGCGAGTAACTGTCTGCCTTGTTAAGAAATACCGAAAATGCGGCGAGCAAGCCCAAGCTGGTGAAGAGTATTTTAGTCGGCGCGGAATGGTCTAAATCTATGTCCGGTAAAATCCCGCCGAGGGTGGTTAAGGCGACAAGCAGTGCCATATCCTGCGGCTGCGCCAGTTGCGTACCGAGCGCGAAAGAAGCGAAAACCGCGCCGCCCAAAGCCGCGCCTGTGACATGTGTTTTGAAATTTGCCATTGGCGTATGCGATTGATTCTAGATATTTAGAACTACCTAAGCCTGGTCCGTTTCCTGCGGCTTAGACTTCAAACGAATCCCCAACTCGCGCAATTGCGTGTCGCTGGCTTTGGACGGCGCGGCGGTGAGCGGGCAACTGGCGGTTTGGGTTTTCGGGAAGGCGATGACATCGCGGATGGAAGTCGCGCCAGACATCAGCATCACCAAGCGATCCAGTCCAAACGCCATGCCGCCGTGCGGCGGGCAGCCGTATTTCAGCGCGTCCAGCAAGAAACCGAATTTTTCCCGCGCCTCTTCTGCGCCAATACCGAGCATGTCAAATACGGCGGATTGCATATCGGGGCGGTGAATACGAATCGAGCCGCCGCCAATTTCTGAGCCATTCAGCACCATGTCATAACCACGCGATAAAGCCGCGCCGGGGTTGGCTTTGAGGGCTGCCATGTCATCAATATTGGGGGCGGTGAACGGGTGGTGCATGGCGAACCAGCGATTTTCTTTGTCGTCCCACTCGAACATGGGAAATTCTGTGACCCATAAAACGCGCCAGCCGTCTTCAATCAGCCCTAAGTCTTCGCCGAGTTTTAAGCGCAGCGCGCCGAGTGCTTCGTTGACGATGTTGGCTCGATCTGCGCCGAAGAAAATCAAATCACCGTTGTTCGCGCCCGTGCGTTGCAAAATGCCGTTAATTGCGTCGTCGGGGAGGAATTTAAGAATCGGTGATTGCAAGCCATCGCGCCCTTGCACGAGGTCGTTGACTTTGATGTAGGCTAAACCCTTCGCGCCGTAAATGCTGACGAATTGGGTGTAGTCGTCAATTTGTTTGCGTGAAAGTTTGGCGTTGCCGTCGGGGACGCGCAGCGCGGCAACGCGCCCGTTGGGGTCTTTGGCGGGCGCGGCAAACACCTTAAATTCAACCTTATCAAGTAAATCGGCAATATCGACTAATTCCAAGTCGATACGCAAATCGGGCTTGTCTGAGCCGTAACGACGGATGGCTTCGGAGTAGGACATGACTTGGAATTCTTCCGGTAAATTAACGTTGATGGCTAGACTGAACACGTAGCGCAGCATGTCTTCCATGAGGTAGCGCAGGCTTTCTTCGTCAATGAAGGACAGCTCTAGGTCAAGCTGGGTAAATTCGGGCTGGCGGTCGGCGCGTAGGTCTTCGTCACGGAAGCAGCGCACGATTTGGTAATAGCGATCCATGCCGGACATCATCAGCAGTTGCTTAAACAACTGTGGCGATTGCGGCAGGGCGAAGAAACTGCCGTTGTGGGTGCGGCTCGGCACTAGGTAATCGCGCGCGCCTTCGGGCGTGGCTTTGGTCAGCATCGGGGTTTCAATGTCCATAAAGCGGTTGTCGTCAAGAAAACGGCGCATCGCGCTGGTGACGCGGTGGCGCAGTTTGAAACGCTCCAGCATTTCCGGGCGGCGCAAATCGATATAACGATAGCGCAAGCGGATGTCTTCGTGTACGTCTTCGTCGTCCAGTTGAAACGGCGGCGTTTCAGCGGCGTTCAAAATAACCAATTGCTTGCCCAACACTTCGATTTCACCGGTGCGGATGTCGGGGTTTTCTGTCCCTTCGGGGCGCAAACGCACCCGTCCCACCACGCGCAACACATATTCGTTACGCACTTTCTCGGCGTGAGCAAAGGCTTCTTCGGTGTCCGGATCAAAGACTATTTGCACCAACCCTTCACGGTCGCGTAAATCAATGAAAATCACCCCGCCGTGGTCGCGGCGGCGATGCACCCAGCCGCATAATGTCACGGTTTCGTCTAGCAGTTGTATATCAACTTGTCCACAATAATGACTGCGCATGTATTCCTCGTTAAAATGCTCATTTTTTACAAAAAGAAAAAAGACGGAATCTAGTTAGAGGTACTTAACCTCTATTATTTCATAATCAATAGTGCCGCCGGGTGCTTGTACTTCTACTTCGTCTTCGGCTTTTTTGCCAATTAAAGCGCGTGCAATAGGCGAGGTAACAGAAATGAGATTTTGTTTAATATTGGCTTCATCTTCACCAACAATTTGATAAGTCACTTCTTCTTCACTATCGACATCTAATAGAGTGACTGTTGCACCAAACACAATCTTGCCATTAGGATTAAGTTTGTGGATGTCAATGATTTCCGCCGCCCCCAGTTTTGCTTCAACTTCTTGAATACGTCCTTCATTAAAGCTTTGTTGTTCACGAGCGGCATGGTATTCCGCATTCTCTTTTAAGTCACCATGCGCTCTCGCTTCCGCTATCGCTTCGGTAATTTTACTACGCAAAACAGTTTTACGTTCTTTGAGTTCTTCGCGCAATTTTTCCGCGCCACGAACCGTCATAGGAGTTTTTTGCATTATTTTAACCTCGTTGTGTTTGTGTGCAAAAAAACACAAAAAGCAAAAAAGACACAAGGATGTGCCTTTTTGCCTTTTGTGATTCTAGTTTTATACTGCCCGCCTGAAACGTAACCGCACAAGCAGCTACCGCTACGCTAATCGGGAGATTAGCGATCCCAAAGTTTAATTAAATGGCAGTGCATCCTAGCGTGCCAGCAGCGGGGTGAAAAACAACCTTCATTGCAATAATGTGTTTTTTATGATTTCTGCATTATTACAATATATTCATTGTTCATAGTTGTTGCCTTTTTTCCTGTTACATTTGTTGGACTATTTTTACTCGGCATTCTTTTATTGGGTATATTTCTAATGAAAGTATTCTTATACTTAAAACCATATTCTTGAAATAAACATTTTGTTATTTCATCAGTTGGTAATACAATATCTTTTACCTGCCTATTGCCTACTACATAGCAAGCATATCCACTTCTTTTTATAACTTTAGCCACATTAGCTATTGATTTACTATAATCATCATAAAAACTATAAATTTCTCTAGCTCTTGTTTCATCCTGCTCAGCTATTTTTTCAACACTTGCATCAATTATAGGTAGAATACTCTGATGAATAGTTTTAATCTTTCCTCCCATCAGTTGATTATCAATTTGGCTGGCGTTTTCGATACCCAGCCATTGATTTGATAAACGAGAAAATTGACCGTAAGCGACTGTTGTTTTGCTATCACCATAAGGCGGAGATGTTACCACTATATCGATAGATTCATGGTCTATTTTTTCAATATTATCAACAGAATTAAACTCATAAACTATTGCATCAACTGCTTTTCTTTTTTCTATATACTCTTTTAATCCTTTTCTATTACGAGCTAACTTTGAATTTATAATTCCAAATACATCTGGATTAAATTGGCTTCTTTGTTTTTCTGGCATTCTGTAAAGCTTAAACTCGCTATTTCTTGTCAAACTGCTTTCTCTCACGGTTTCACTAAAGGCTACTAACAAAAATTTCTTCACTTTTTCGTCCTCGATATTATCAATAAAACTTTTAATGGCGGCTAACTTTTCTTTTGTTTTATCCTTAAACCAAAACTCAATATTTTTAAACTCAGGAATAACGACATTAACTGTTTTTATGCCAAAATTTAATGCAAATAAAAATTCATTAAACTCTTTTAAGTATAAATCCAATATTTGCAATTCCATTACCGTTGTTTTCGCTTCAGCAATGAGCCGCGCCATTGGGTTTAAATCTGTTCCAAATGCGTTAATTCCGTTTAATGTTGCCTCCACAAGTGATGTTCCTGTACCACAATAGGGATCAAATAATGTTTTTGCCTTTTTGCCATAAAGATTAATTAGCCTGTTTGCAATTTGCGGAATCATCATTGCGGGATAGTTATGATAACAATGTGTATATTCTTTAATATTTGCTGTTCTAAAATCCCACGAAATATCAAGGTATTTTTTTTCAGTATTCACGGTTTATATATCCTCTATTCTGTAAAACAGTAAAGGTAATTTATCTTCAAATGTTCTAAAAGCTGTCCCATGATTTCTTGCCCTAGTTACTTTGGCGTGTAATCTTAAATCAATCAATAAATTTCCTGTTTTGAATAATTCAGATAATACTTCTTCTGTTGTATTTCTCATTAATTGTCCTCTATAAAAATGAAAATATTCAATCCCTGCTCTTTCTTCTGTATGTGCTGAAATAAATAATAATGCTGGAATTTTTTGGGTAAATCTTTCTGTAAGCGTTGAAAGTTGCCATGTTGCAATTATTTCTCCCGACCTATGCTGTACTGAAATTTCTTTATTATTAACGGTTAAAAATAATCCTGCACTGTTTGGAGTTAGAGACATTGTATAATACATTCCTAACCGACCATTTTCATCACAACTACCATATTTTTTAATAGCTTCTAATGGTGGAATTTTCCACACTTTTTTATTAAAAGTAAATAAGCTAATCATGCTTTTAGAATTATTTCTATGAGTTTTAATTTCAATCCCATTAATATCAGGCAAAGATAAGTTGTTTTCTTTAATCCCCATTAAGGTTTCAAATGTCAATCCAATACCTGTCGGTCCTTTTCTAAGTGATTTTACAAATCCAAGTTTTTTTAACTCGTTAAATTTTTGTTTGAATGCTTCTAAATCCATTTTTTTATCAGCCGCGTGGGGTGTGCGAAATTTTTCCAATTAATTCTGTTTTTCTCGTTTTTCTCGTTCCCAAGAGTTTCTTGGGAATGTTACCTTGACCGCGTTGCGGTCTATACTGTACAACCAGCAACGCTGGCAACATGAATTCCCAAGCGACGCTTTGAACTAGAGAAATGATTTAATCATTCAATGATTATCCCATGTTGCGCGACACGCTACAAACCTACAACTCCCGATGCAATTCATGCAGGCAATTAACTACTTTACTATTACAGGTTACGAGTTAAGGCTATCTAAAAACTCAAGACAAGTTCTTAATGTTGATAAGTGCTCTGGTGTCTCTATTAATCTTTTCTTCAGTTCATCTAAATAATATTTTTCTACCACACTTTTTGGATTTGTTTTTGAATATCTAACTTTCCTCTCAGATAGCATACTTTTTAAGTAATTGTAGTGATATATGCTACAACTTTCTTGAAAGTTTTGTGGTTTTTCCATCAGCTCTGGATCAGAAACTGACGTATTATAGAAATTAAGAAATGGAATAAAACTATCTGATGGGTTTCTAGGAAATACCTTGCGATTGCCTGCAAACCATGTTTCCATACATCTCGCTTGGAGAATAATTTCTAATTTACAAGACACAGAAAGATTATTTTTTTCTATAAATTCGTGCACACTATGCCGTCTAACATCAGGCAAATCGTTATCTGAGTCTAAGCAAATAATCAAAAAATCATATTCACCTGAATTATTTACATCCTCAATAGAGGCTGATAAATGATTGTCTAATAGGCTTGGGTAGCCTCCCCCACTAATCAAAAAATAGTTGTTTTCTGATACGTCATCTGGTGATTCAATTTTAGATAGGTGAGGAAGCAAATATGAAAGCCATGCTGGATATACTTTTTTCTCTGTTTTACCTTCAACTAAAAAATATAAATTCACAATTCTACCCCATCAAAATACTGTTCTCTATTTATTAACTGGATGAAGGATTCATGCTTGGATTTTCCAAGTTTGAGTTGTTGGGCATTATAGTTTTTAACCACACCAGCTTTTCTACTGATTATTTTCCAATTATCCATGCTTATATTGTTAATTATATAAGGGTGGTGACTGGTTATAATAAACTGTAAATCTCGTTGATAACTAGCAATGTTGTTTGTGATTTCATCAATACAGTTTATGCCTAAACTGTTTTCAAATTCATCAATTAATATCACGGTGCCATCAGCACAAAGATATAGTTCAGCTATGTGCATTAAGGTACGATACATTCCCGATGATAATTTTCTTTCATCAATCCAATCTTTTATTCCTTTTTCTTTTATCTGAAGTAGTGATATATCACGTAGAATCGGGTGTATTTTTTCATCTGAGCTTTTAATTGGTTCAAACTTCAAGTCTTCTATGTAAGGAAATACGTCTATAAATGAGTCTTTAATTTCATTAAAATCTTCAGGCAGATGTAAATAGATTAAGTTTAGTTTTGAACGCAAATTTTCATCACTGCTTCTTATGCTTCTCAATGTTTTAAGTTTACTTTGTTTTAGATTTTCCATATCAAATAATGCACGAGTAATAACTCCTTCTTTTTGAGTATTATCATCAAAAATTATTCTAGTAAATTCTGAATGAATAGGGCTTACTTGTTCTTCCTCTTTTAATAGGTTTATTACACTTTCTTTTTGAGAAAGTTTGACCGTCTTAGCCCCATTAAAAACTATACCTTCTTTTGTTCTTTCAATTATATTTTTTTCATTAAGATATAGTGTTTCAAACTCTATATTTGGCTTATCTTTATCATTATCATCATCAATATCGAATTCTATAATTGGCACACTATAAAATCCTTTGTTTTCAAATTTTCCTTCCCATATATAGTAATCAAAGCCAATAGAAAAACATACTTTCCATTGAATACCATTTAGGCTTCCTCCACGAACAATTTTTTTTAGGTGAAGAAGGGCTTTTAATATTCGGGTTTTCCCCACCCCCGATGCACCAACTAAAAGTGTCAGATCGTTAAAGTCAATATGCTCTAGTTTCCATCCAACAGCATGGTCTGTATATTCAAATGATATGATTTTCATGGTGTAAAGTCCGAAACTGAATCAATCAGAGTTATGTTCTTATGCGGAAATCAAGCCTTTTCATCTCGTTCCCAAGAGTTTCTTGGGAATGTTATCTTGACCGCGTTGCGGTCTATACTGTACAGCCAGCAGTGCTGGCAACACGAGTTCCCAAGCGGCACTTGGGAACTAGAGAAACACCGAAATGATGGGTTTCGCTCCGCTCTACCCATCCTACCGAGCGGCTGCTACAAATTCGATATGCAAAACTTCATCAAGATTGAGCTTTTGCTTTGCTTGCCATAAATCATAATGATCTTGCATCGCCAGCCAGCTTTCAGGTGAGCGCCCCAAGGTCTTTGATAAGCGCAACGCCATTTCGGGACTCACGCGGCTTTTACCAGCAATCACTCGATTAAATGTGGATGCAGAAACCCCTAAGTTCTTCGCAACAATACGCGCACTCACATCAAAGGGTTCAAGATATACCGTGCGGATAAACTCACCGGGGTGCGGAGGGTTGTACATAGCCATTAATGATAATCCTCTAGTATCCACTGTAGGGTTTGCGGCGCGTCTTTTTGCGCCGCGAACGCGAAGATAGAAGCATCGTCCGCGTGCGCAAAATGCCCGTGAGTGTTTTGTGCCAAATACAACATTCATTAACGGCATTATGCGCACCCTACAGGGCTAGAGAAATGATTTAATCATTCAATGATTATCCCATGTTGCGCGACACGCTACAAACCTACAGCTCCCGATGCAATTCATGCAGGCAATTAACTACTTTACTATTACTTGCCCGCAATGCCAAGACCGTAGCGCGTGCGCCTGCCAGCGTGGTGGTGTAGGTCACTTTGTTACGCAGCGCGTGGGCGCGGATTTCGTGGGAATCGGCGATAGCCTGCTTGTCTTGCGTGGTGTTAATAATAAAGTCGATTTCATCATTTTTGATCTGATCCACAATATGTGGACGACCTTCTTGGACTTTATTGACTTTTTGACAAGGAATCCCTGCGTTTTCAATCGCTTTTGCCGTTCCACGGGTGGCTAATAAATTAAAACCTAAGTCGTGTAATTCTCGCGCAACGTCAATCGCGCCGTTTTTATCTTCGTCGCGCACGCTGATGAAGGCTTGCCCGGTTTTGGGCAGCGGCATGTTGGCGGCTTTTTGCGCCTTGTAAAAAGCTTCGCCGAAGCTGCGCCCGATGCCCATCACTTCGCCGGTGGATTTCATTTCAGGTCCGAGCAGCGGATCAACGCCGGGGAATTTGATGAAGGGAAACACGGCTTCTTTGACCGAGTAATAACTGGGAATTTTTTCACCGCTAATGCCTTGTACTGCCAGCGTTTGTCCGACCATACAACGGGCTGCGATACGCGCTAAGGCTTGTCCAGTGGCTTTGGAGACAAAAGGTACGGTGCGCGAGGCGCGCGGATTGACTTCTAGCACGTAAATGTCTTCGCCTTGGATGGCAAATTGGGCGTTCATTAAGCCAATGACATTGAGTGCTTTGCCTAAGCGGGTCATTTGGTCGCGCAATTTGTCTTGCATCATCGGCGATAAGCCGTAGGGTGGCAGCGAACAGGCGGAGTCGCCGGAATGGATGCCGGCTTGTTCGATGTGTTCCATGATGCCGCCGATCATCACGGTTTCGCCATCGCTGACGGCATCAATATCGACTTCTACCGCGTCGTTAAGAAAGCGATCCAGCAGCACCGGCGAATCGTTGGAGACGCTCACGGCTTCTGTCATGTAACGCTGTAATTCTTCTTCAGAATTAACAATTTCCATAGCGCGACCACCCAGCACATAAGAGGGACGCACGACCAGCGGATAGCCAATTTCTTCGGCTAAACGTAGCGCATCGGCTTCGTTGCGGGCGGTGCGATTGGGCGGCTGGCGCAGCGCGAGTTGATGAATAAGCTGTTGAAAACGCTCACGGTCTTCGGCTAAATCAATGGAATCAGGGGTGGTGCCGATAATCGGCGCGCCAGCGGCTTCTAAATCGCGTGCCAGTTTTAGCGGGGTTTGTCCGCCGAACTGCACAATCACGCCTTTGGGTTTTTCTAAGTAGATGATTTCTAACACATCCTCTAGGGTTAAGGATTCAAAATAGAGCCGATCTGAGGTGTCGTAATCGGTGGATACGGTTTCCGGATTGCAGTTGACCATGATGGTTTCATAGCCGTCTTCGCGCAGCGCTAACACGGCTTGCACGCAGCAATAATCAAATTCGATGCCTTGCCCAATGCGGTTGGGTCCGCCGCCTAACACCATGATTTTATTGCGATCACTGGGCTGTGCCTCGCATTCTTCTTCATAAGTGGAATACAGGTAAGCGGTACTGGCGGCAAATTCTGCCGCGCAAGAATCGACATGTTTATACACTGGGCGGACTTTTAAGCCGTGCCGCAGTGTGCGCACTGCCGTTTCGGTGGTATTGAGCAATTTGGCTAGGCGACGGTCTGAGAAACCTTTGCGCTTGAGTTGAAATAAGCGGTCTTTGTCTAAGCTGTCCATGCCGCCCATCATCACGGCACTTTCTTCGTCAACTAGATTGGCGATTTGCACTAAAAACCAGAGGTCTATGCCGGTCTCTTCCTGTACCTCGGCAAAGCCCCAAGCGGCACGAAAGGCATCTGCGACATAGCGCAAACGCTCGCTGCTCGGCTTGCGGATGGCGTTGCGCAAAAGATTGGTGTCCTGAAGCTGTTCTTCTGACAACATGGGATCAAGTCCATCAATGCCGGTTTCTAAGCCGCGTAACGCTTTTTGTAGCGATTCTTGGAAGGTGCGCCCTATCGCCATCACTTCGCCAACGGATTTCATTTGCGTGGTCAAGGTGGGATCGGCTTTGGGGAATTTTTCAAAGGCAAAGCGCGGGATTTTGGTCACCACATAATCCAGCGTCGGCTCAAAAGACGCGGGCGTTGCGCCGCCAGTCATTTCGTTAGCCAGCTCGTCGAGCGTATAGCCCACCGCCAGCTTGGCGGCGATTTTGGCTATCGGGAAGCCGGTGGCTTTGGAAGCCAACGCCGAAGAGCGCGATACGCGGGGATTCATTTCAATAATAATCAAACGCCCATCTTGCGGGTTGACGGCAAACTGCACATTGGAGCCGCCGGTATCTACGCCAATTTCGCGCAGCACCGCAATCGAGGCGTTGCGCATAATTTGATATTCCTTGTCCGTCAAGGTTTGAATCGGCGCGATGGTGATCGAATCGCCGGTGTGAACGCCCATCGGGTCGAGATTTTCAATCGAACAAATGATGATGCAGTTGTCTTTGTGGTCGCGCACCACTTCCATTTCATATTCTTTCCAGCCGATAATGGATTCTTCAATTAACAACTCGCTGGTCGGCGAGGCATCCAGTCCACGCTCACAAATGGCGGCAAATTCTTCCTTGTTATAAGCAATGCCGCCACCGCTGCCGCCCATGGTAAACGACGGGCGAATAATCGCCGGAAAACCGATGTCTGCTTGTACCTGCATGGCTTCTTCCATGCTATGCGCCATCGCCGAGCGCGGCATGTCTAGCCCAATTTTGCGCATTGCAGCGCGAAATTTATCGCGGTCTTCGGCTTTATTGATCGCCTCTTCCGTGGCGCCAATGAGTTCAATCTGGTGCTTGTCCAACACCCCGTGATGCGCCAAATCCAGGGCGCAATTCAGCGCCGTTTGTCCGCCCATGGTGGGCAGAATCGCGTCGGGTTTTTCCTTCTCAAGGATGCGCTCGACGGTTTTCCATTCGACCGGCTCAATGTAGGTTGCATCCGCCATATCCGGGTCGGTCATAATCGTGGCGGGGTTGGAATTGACCAGAATCACGCGATAACCTTCTTCTTTTAAGGCTTTGCAGGCTTGCGCGCCGGAATAGTCAAATTCGCAGGCTTGACCAATGACAATCGGACCTGCGCCTATGATTAAAATGCTGTGGATGTCTGTGCGTTTTGGCATGTCGGGTGAAATCTCGTTGAGTGCGTTTTTCAGTGGGTTTTATGCAAATGTCCAATTATACTCACACCCGCGAAAAACTGCATTTTTTGCTGGGTTGCGGTTATTTAAGAACTTATATTTTAATCACTTACGCCAAGGACTTCTTTTTCGTTTGTCGAATCAGGCTGCCATATTAGGCATTAGGCAATGTCCGTTAATAAATCAGTGACTAACTGGAAAATCTGTTCATCTTCAAAATCTTCAGCTAATTGCCGAATTTTTTGTAAAAAAGACTGGCATTCTGGCTGCTGCACTTGCAAGTCATCCAATAAATGAAGAATGCCGCCGATATGACCTCGCTGCGCAAGCTCTTGAATTTGTAGCAAATTATTCTTGGCGGGCAAGGCTTGCTCAAGGGCTGCTGAGGCGGCGGCTGGTGAAGGGCTGGCGAGAGTAGATTGTTCTGTGTAGAGCCATTCTAAGTCGAGATGCCGAGTTAAGGTGTCTAATAATTCGCTCACTTGAAAAGGCTTGCCAATAAAATCACAACATCCCGCGGCTATACTTTGTTGACGATGTTCGCCAAATACGCTGGCGGATACGGCGATAATGGGGATGTTTCGCGTGGTTTGCGCAAGAATTTGGCGCGTAGCTTCTAGTCCATCAACTTCCGGCATGAGTAAATCCATGAGGATTAAGTCAGGTGCGTAGTGTTGTGCTAAATCTATCGCCTGTTGTCCGTTTTCTGCTGTTTTGATGATGAACCCTAAAGGTTGTAGTAAGTTGAGCAAAACTGAGCGGTTTTCTGCTTTGTCATCAACCACCAGCAGGGTATAACGGCGCGAGGCTTGTGGACTGCGATAGCCGCTGATCTGCGCCAATGGCTGACGGGCTTCTCGCGTTACTGCGATGCGGCGGGTGGAGGCAGGAAGTGGCAGGCGTACTTGAAACTCGCTACCAGACCCTAAGCGGCTTTGCACTTGAATGTCGCCGCCCATTAAATCAATGAGGTTTTTGGTAATGGATAAACCTAAACCCGTGCCTTGCGCCTTTTGTAAATGCGAGCCACTTTGATGAAAAGGCGAAAAAATTTTATCTCGATCCGCTTCTGAAATACCAATACCCGTATCTTTAATCACTAGATTAAAATGCGCGTCCGCTTGATGCTCAACAATCAATGAAACTTCACCGACATCGGTAAATTTCATGGCATTGCCCAGTAAATTCATTAAAATTTGCCGCAGGCGTTTTTCATCGCCATGCACTACTCTGGGTAGGCTTGAACCGGCTTGATAGATGAAAGTGATGTTCTTTTGCTGGGCGCGCACCTTAAAAAATTCCACAATATTTTGTAAAAAGTAAGGCAGTTCAAGCTCAGCAGTGTGCAGTTCTATACGCCCCGCTTCAATTTTAGATAAATCGAGAATATCGTTAATCAGGGTTAATAAATATTCACCGCTGTTTTGAATAATTTGCAATCCTTTCTGCTGTTGTTCATCCAGTGCTGTGTCGCGGTTGAGAATCTGCGCATAGCCTAAAATGCCGTTTAAGGGGGTGCGCAATTCATGGCTCATGTTGGCAAGAAAAGCACTTTTTGCCTGATTAGCCGCTTCTGCTTGATCGCGGGCTTCTGCCAGTTCTTGTGTGCGGCGTTGCAAAATATCATTGACTGCCAATGCCTGATTCCAAGATTCTTGCAATTCTTCGGTGCGTTTGATCACCATATCTTCTAAATGCTGACGATATTCTTGCAACTCTAAATCGCGTTTTTGAATTTGTGCCAGCATATTATTGAAACCATCAATTAAACGTCCTAACTCATCGTCTGTGGTTTTTTGTGCGCGAATCGCATAATTTTTGGTTCGCGGGATTTGGTTCATGGTGTCCAGCAGATGATAAATGGGCGCCGTCAGCACCTGTTGAAACCAAGCAGCCAACGCAAATGCCAGTAACAGTGCAATACATAAAATCGCCATAATAATTGAGCCAGCTTTGAGCAAATGTTCGTTAAAAGCCGCTAAATCGGAACGAATTTGCACCATGCCGATAAATTCTTCTTGAAAAAAAATCGGTCTGAAAACATCAACATGAAAATCGCTGAACAAATAACGGGCTTTGGGCTGGCTCAGAGCCGCTGAGGAAACCGTCGCATCGGACATGGCGTGTAATAATTCCGCGCTTAAATTCGCCCGCTTGTAGTCTGTAAATACTTCGCCCAACTCATTGTAAACGATGGTAAATAAGATATGCGGTTCAACTTGCAAGACGGCTAGGCTGTTGCTCACCGCGGCGGCATCCTTAAATAACAAACCCGCAGAACTGTTTAAGCCAACTAAATCCGCCAGCACAAATAAATCGCTGATCATATCGCGGCGAAACTGAATAAGATCATTGATAATAAAAGCGGTTGAAGCTAATAATAAAACGGTGCCGCTGATGGTAAGGATAATCAGACGCAGTTTGCTCTTGATGGAAATGTGACTAAAAAAACCTTGCATTGTTACAATCCGTTATTATTTGGGAGTGGCTGACGACTACCGACGACTACCTCAGCCATAATGCCGCCTAGCGGCGGTGCTAAGCGCGACAGTTTAGCAGCCCACTGAATTTGAGCAATGACCACAAAACATACTCATACCCGCCAGAAACGGCATTTTTTGCTTGATCATGTTTGCTGCATAAAGCTTGGGTTTTAAGTGCTTAATCAAAATCCCAAGCTTCAGGTTTTAGACCGGGTGCAGTATATCGCTTGATGCAGTCACGACTGCCGCTTGAGCGTTGCAACTAATTTATTTATAAGAGAAAAAGACGCTTTACCATGACAACCGAGTTGACAAAACGATGATGAAAAATCACATACTTATCGTTGATGACGAAGAAGATGCCCGCAACCTGTTGCAAAACGCACTGCGTAATGATGACTACCAACTCAGTTTTGCGCAACATGGCGCGCAGGGCTTAGAAATGGCAAAACAACTTCAGCCCGACATTATTATCACCGATTTAATGATGCCGATTATGAATGGCTTGCAGCTCTGTCAGCACTTACGCGCCGACCGGCAGCTTTCCGCTATACCGATACTGATGCTGACCTCCATGACTGATCGCACCTCGCGCTTGAAGGGCATTGCGGCTGGGGCGGATGATTTTTTGGCAAAACCCTGCGACCGTACCGAATTGCGTACCCGTTTACGCACCATTACACGCTTAAACCGTTATCGGCGCTTAATGAATGAACAGCGCAAATTTCAGTGGGTCGTCGAACAAGCACAAGAGGGCTATGTATTACTTAACGAAAATGGCAACATTGAATACGCCAATGCGAGTGCCAGAGAATTTCTGCATCTGTCAAGCGCGGCAGACCCCAGCGACAACCCCATTGCATTTTTAAGTCAGGTGCAAAAACACTACGAATGCCAGCCCGCTAACTTATGGAAAAATTGGCCACCGCCGATAGATAACCAGCAACCCATTTATCTGGTGCGTGCAGAAACCCGCCAAAGCCGCGCTTTATGGTTAGATGTGCGCGCCTTTCACTCGCCTAACGCACGCGAAGAGGGCGTGTTAGTGCATTTGCGCGATGTCAGCAATCAAGTCAGTTTGCATCGACGCACCTGTACTTTTGAAGCACTTATTTCCCACAAACTGCTCAGTCCACTCGGCACCATGAGCATTTTGCCGTTCTTAAAAACCAAGCTGGAAGGCAAAATCAGTGATGATTTAATGGAATTTTTACAACTCGCCATTGATGGAGCGGACAAACTACAGCAGCAGGTGCAAGAAATCATTACCTATGTAGAAACATTAGACACGGTTGGTTTAATTCAGGAAACACAATATACCAGTGTGCAGCAATTAACCGATATATTGCAAAGCGAAGCGGATAAGCAAGCTATTCAACTAGACTTAAAAGTGCCGCCTGCTACGCTTGAACTTCAAGTTAATTTAAGCCAAAGTGATTTCCAGACAGTCTTCAGCAATATCCTAAACAACTCGAAAAAGTTTCATCCGCAAGCACAGCCTTTAGTGATGTTTCAAGTTGAACAAAACGGCGATAACAAACTGTTTCTTTGTTTAAGTGATGATGGTCTTTGTTTACCAGTCGAAGAACTCGATAAAGTCTGGCAGCCTTATTACCAAAATGAAAAGAACTTCACTGGCGAAATCAAAGGTATGGGTTTAGGTTTATCGAGAGTTGCTGCGATTGTTTGGAGCGCGGGTGGGCATTGTAGTTTAAGCAACTGCATTAACAAATCCGGCATTAAAATCGACATCAGCTTACCATTAGCAAGTGCAGCGTAAGCCTTCACATCCTCCAGGTAAAACCTGACAAGCCTCAAAAACCTGTCAGGTTTTGTTTTAGCGCGGAGCGTGGACGGTTACCCCTTAACTTTCAAAGTGATTAATACCTATGACACTGACCACTCATTCTGCCCCATTATCTAGCGGTAAAGCTTGGCTTTGGCTGGCATTGTTGCCCTTGAGCCTGTTTTTGGCACTAATTTGGGGGTTGAGCCAAACCGCGACTGCTCCTCTGCCTTGGCATTTTAGCTGGGCTTGGATTCCTAGCCTTAACATCAGCCTGACATTTCGCATTGATGGATTAAGTGCCTTGATGTTGGCATTGATTACCGGTATCGGTACGCTGGTGTTTGTTTATGCGGTCGGCTATCTGAATCACGAATCTCGACGTGGGCGGCTATTTCTGGTGCTGCCGCTGTTCATGTTGGCAATGATGGGTGCGGTCAGTGCCGATGATGTGATTGTGCTGTTTTTGTTTTGGGAACTGACCAGCATTACTTCATTTTTGCTGGTCGGCTTTAATCACACCCAAGCCGCTGCACGAGAAGCAGCGCGACAGGCTTTGCTGATTACTATGGGCGGCGGTCTGGCGTTGCTGGGCGGCTTGCTGTTGCTGTCGCAGATGGCAGAAAGCCTTTTGTTATCGCAAATCATTGAGCGCGCCCCGCAATTTCTCGATGATCCGCGCCTGCCTTATGCTATCGCGCTGGTGCTGCTGGGCGCGTTTACTAAATCGGCACAATTTCCGTTTCATTTTTGGCTACCCAATGCCATGTCCGCGCCTACGCCCGTCAGTGCCTATTTGCACTCGGCAACCATGGTCAAGCTGGGCATTTATCTAATGGCGCGGCTTGATGCGGCGTTTAACGAAGTGCCACTGTGGGAACGGACTTTAATGGGCGTGGGGACAACAACCGCCCTATGGGCGGCGGTGTTGGCGTTGCGAGAACGCGATCTAAAACGCATTTTAGCGCGTAGCACCGTGTCCGCTTTGGGTACGCTGACCCTGCTGATTGGCTTGGGCAATCAAGGGGCGAGCTTGGCGGTGGTGACATTTTTATTTGCTCATGCGATTTATAAAGCCCCGCTGTTCATGGTGGCGGGCAATATCGACCACGCCACAGGTACACGGCATATCGATGAACTGACCGGATTATGGCGTGTTATGCCGTGGAGTTTTGCTGCCGCGATTTTAGCCGGATTCTCCATGGCGGGCTTACCGCTGGTGTTTGGTTTCATTGCCAAAGACACCATAGGTACTGCCAAAGAAGAGGCTGATTTAATGTCTGCGGTCGGTTACGCCTTGATGTTTGTCAATGGAACAGCCGTTGCTGTCGCCGGCGTGGCAGCCATTCGCATATTCTGGGGACCCCTGAGCACACCTTACAAAACAGTACATGAAGAACCTTGGCTCATGCTATTGCCGCCATTGCTGATTGCCTTGTTCGCGCTCGATTTAGATTTTCTTTCGCGGCTTGCCGAATCGCTGTTTTCTGTTGAGCTAGGCTTCTTTTCCCATGCTGCCGAATTTTTAATTATCGGTGCGGCGCAAAGCGTTGCGCCGGGATTAGAGATAGACAAGATTTCCGCTTCTTACAATCTCAGAGAATTAGTCTCTGCGACCGGTGTGACCTTAAGCATTGGCATCGTTCTGTTTATCGCCTGGGATGTTCTGCATAGCATTCTTAAAAAAATCCACTGGCTTGACAACTATGGTCCAGAAGCGACTTACCAAGCACTGTTGGCGGGCTTACCCAAACTCGCCAATTGGCACACGCGGCTATTGCAAAATGGGCGGCTAGACCATTATTTACGCCTCAGCCTGAGCAGCGTATTGATGATTGGACTGTTCGCGGCGGCGCACACGGTGCCGCACTTTTCCTTCGTCGGCGACTGGTCAGCGCAGGCAACGGCTTGGGCGATAGCCAGCCTATTAATGGTCGCCGGCGCGGTTGCCGCCGCCCGTTTGCGCGACCGCCTCGCGGCACTCATGGCAAGCGGCTTAGTCGGCTATGGCGCAGCCTTGCTGTTTTTATTCGCCGGCGCACCCGATTTAGCCTTTACCCAATTTACCGTAGAAACCACGCTGGTAGTCATTGCCGCCGCCGTACTACCGCGTTTCACAGCCGCCCCGCACAGCGAATCACCTATTGCATTTAAGCTACTGCTGTCCGCCGCAGCAGGCATTGCCACCTTTGGCATCCTGCTGCATCTGCAAGGCTTGCCAGAAAATCGCATGATTGCCGAATGGTTCGCTGCCCACAGCCTGTCCGAAGCGCATGGACGCAATGTCGTCAATGTCATTATTGTCGATTTTCGCGCCCTAGACACCTTAGGCGAAATCGCCGTAGTCGCTTTCGCGCTGCTGGCTGCGCTACCCTTATTGCAGACCGCCAAGCCCAGCAACGCGCCTTCTACCGCCTCGCCCATGTTACAACTCGCCGCCCTGCCCTTGTACTGGCTCATGCTGGCAGTGTCATTATGGATTTTATTACGCGGTCACAACGCCCCCGGTGGCGGTTTCATTGGCGGCTTAGTCGCGGTTGCCGCCAGCAGTTTACTGGCTACCTTGCGCGGTCCTGCGCTTGCCTCGCGCTACCAACCGCTGTCCCCGCTGACGCTGGCTTTGCTGGGATTGGCACTGGCACTGCTCAGTGGTCTCAGCGGCTTGCTGTTTGGCGAAACTTTCCTACATCATCTCTGGTTTGGCGGCTTGTCCAGTACGCTGTTGTTTGACCTGGGCGTGTTTTTGGTCGTCTGGGGCGCGTTGAGCGGATATATCTACGCGCTGCTCAACACGGCGTTAGAGATTCCCAAGCTTGCCGGCGGGTCACTGTCATTAAGGGATGGAAATTAAATAACGCCCGACACTTGCGGAAAACCTTTCAGGTTTGAGTCGCGGATATTGTTAAATCCTCATTGCTTAGTACCGCTGCCGGCGGTGCGCTGTGGCTGACGTGCCGTCAGCCGCTGCCAGCACAGAACAGGCGCGAGAAAACCAGCGGTTACTCCACCAAGCTCAACAAAACGCTGGTCATCTGTTCAGACGCACCCAGATACGGCGCGATCTCAATCTTAAGCGCGGGATGCTGTTTCTGTTTAAGCGCGATCTCTTCAGGAATATCGCGGGCGACATGCCGCCCCGCGGATAAAAAATACGGCAGCACGGTCACCTCCGTCGCGCCCGCTTGCACGCAGGCTTCAATGCCTTCAGAAATCGACGGTGTCGCCAATTCCAAAAAAGCACAAGACACCGAATCATAACGCCCCGCCGCTTGTCTTTTCAGTTGCTCGGTTAAGTCGCGTATTTCATCATTTGAGGCTTCACGACGGCTGCCGTGGGCTATCAATAGCAAACTTTTCATCTTGCAAATACTCCAAATCTTCAGGTCGATTTAAGTTAACAAAAGCCTCGGGCTGTGCGGAAAAATCAGCAATAGCCGCATCCCGCGCCAACATCCAGGCTTGCAATCGTCGCTCGCCTGCGGCTAAAGCTTGTTGCAAATCGTTTCGCAAATTGCGATGCAATAAAGCGAAAGTTGGCTGTAAACGCTGCCCATCATGCGCTACACAAAGCCGCGCCTGCCGCGCCTGCATGGCTGTCCAAAGGCACCAAGCCAAATTTTTTGGCAAATAGGGCGCATCACAAGGGACAACCAATAAATAGTCGGTTTGCACCTGTTGCAAACCGCTTAAAATCCCCGCTAAAGGACCTTGAAAATCCGCCACCGTATCGCTAAAAACCGCACATCCAAACGCCCGATACGCGCTCAGATTGCGGTTAGCACTGATACAAAGGGTCTCGACTTGCGGCTCTAAGCGATTGATAACATGGTGAATTAACGGTTGCCCATGGAATGGCAGCAAGCCCTTATCACGTCCGCCCATACGTCGCGCCCGCCCGCCCGCGAGAATCAGCCCGCTTACCTGCTTTGCAATATTCATCTGCGCAAAATCAACAAGGTGTTGAAAATCAACATATTTAAACGCCTATCTTGGAAGCTTTACCATTAATCTAACAAGCTTTATAGAAATGAAAAATTATTGTCATACCTTACATAGGGTTAGTCATGTTAAGGGAAAATGAACAGGTGTTGTTTTACCCTAGTTTTAGAATTTTCGCTATAATTTGACGTAAGAATTGCATTAAGTACCAATAACTGCCATAAACACAGGATACACAGCTATGAACAAGCAAGCGGGTTTTACCTTAATTGAAATATCTATCGTATTGGTTATTATCGGGTTGCTGCTCGGTGGCGTATTAAAAGGACAAGAACTCATTGAAAACGCGAAAATCAAGCGTATGAACAATGACTTTAGTGGCATTGCTACCGGGGCGTATTCTTATCTGGATCGCTATGCGGCGATTCCGGGGGATGATAATGGCGTTGTAGCCCGCTGGACGGCTGCGCCCATCCCTGTGAATGGTAATGGCGATGGAAAAGTTGATGGGGATTGGGCTGATACTGCGGCTACTAGCGAAGCAGGACAGTTTTGGGTGCATTTACGCAAATCGAACTTAATCACTGGCGGGGATAGCACTGAACGTCCAACCCATGCGTTTGGCGGGAAAATTGGCGTTGCTGATGGTTATTTAGGGCTAACAGGTCCGGTTATTTGCATGAATAACATCAGTGGTAAACGTGCTGAAATTATAGATAATCAGCTTGATGATAATAAACCCGATGGGGGTGTTTTAAGAGCGACAGCAGAAACTTTAACAGATGGCACTCAAACATTGGAAACCCCTAAATATGTTGAGGCAAGCACTTACGCGATTTGCAAACAAATGTAACCCCTCTCACTTAATCCCCTAAAAAACCGCTTCCCAGCGGTTTTTTTATGCCAAACCCAAAGACAAAAAGATGCCATCTCTTGCACAAAGAGCCTCATCTTTATCTTGTCAAAACCATGCCGATACGCCATGTTTCCCGATTGTTTTATTGACATCAGTCTCGCCGAGCAGCAGTTATGGCTGCGCAAGGGCGATACGCTGGTGTTTCAAGCACCTGTCTCGACCGCTCTCAAAGGCGCGGGCGAGTGCCCAGGCAGCGGTTGTACGCCGCGTGGCTGGCTGCATATTCGCTTAAAAATTGGCGCGGGCTGCCCATTGAACACGGTATTTGTCGCCCGCCGTCCGACTGGCGAAATTTATACGCCAACACTGGCACAACAGTTTCCGCAACGCGATTGGATTCTGACACGAATTTTATGGCTGAGTGGATTGGAATCGGGGCGTAATCGTCATGGCGCAGTCGATACCTTGCGCCGCTATATTTATATTCACGGTTGTCCCGATAGCTGTCCGATGGGCGTTCCGCAGTCGCATGGCTGTGTGCGGATGCGCAATAGGGATGTAGTGGCGTTGTTTGAGCAGGTGGAAAATGGCACGCGGGTGTTAATTCGTTCCCATGCGGAATGTGGGAATCAGGATTAGACCTGGAGTGATGAAAATTCCCCCCACCTAAGAAACATAAACCGGGTACGCATGACCTATCGAATAGCTGTGATTGGCGGGTTTTTCCGTCAGAGTGACATGCTGCCCCACAGCAGGTTCAGGCTTTTTTCGAGCGTCATCTGCCTGCTGCCGCTCGTGCTGCTCGATAACGGCTTTCAGGCGCTTGACTTCCGCCGTTGATGCTTGGGCTTTTTGCTTCCAGTCCTGCTGACTTTGTTCGATAGGGCGCAATTTATTCTGCAAATACTTGATTTGCTCTTTGGTTTCGCGGTATTTAGCTTTCCAGTTGTCCCCTCCTTGCTAGGGGCGGGTGTAGGGTTTGCGCCAGGTCTTTTTGTGGCGCGAACGCGAATGCTCGGCAACCTGCCATCATCCCGCGTGCTTCGACGAAAAGATGTCGCGCACCCTACCGGGCTGCTACGTCGGACAAACCTGGACCGGCAGCACCTGTTTGGGCGAGGCAAAAAGATTTACGTGGGGAGCAGCGCGACAACAAAGCGCGAACTTTGCGGGTTATAGCGATTGGCGGATTCCGAGTATTGAAGAGCTGCGCACATTGGTGTATTGCAGCAATGGCAAGCCAGCGTATTTTAACCCCGACCCTGTGCAAAACCCTGATGATTTTATCTGCGATGGGGATTATCAACGCCCCACGCTGGTGCAAAGTGTGTTTCCCAATGCGCCGAGTAGCTTTGTCTGGTCAGGCTCGCCTGTCTCCTACGGTACAAATTTCGCATGGGTCGTGAATTTCGACCATGGGTACGACAACTACGGCAATCGTGCCTACTTCCTACACGTCCGTTTGGTGCGCGAGAGACAATGACCTTTGGTTTTTGCTTTTGCAACGTGACAACGCGCCTCGCTGGGAGTGCTAATCTCCAAATTAGCACCGCCGCCGCAGGCGGCGCGAAACGGTTGCGCCGTACTGGGCGTGCTAATTTCCGAATTAGCACCGCCGCCACAGGCGGCGTGAAACGGCTACGCCGTTTTGAGCTAATCTGGAGATTAGCTCTCCCAGGAGCCGCAAGCGGCGAGAAACAGCTACGCCGTCCTGGGCGTGCTAATCGTAAGACTTAGCCAAGTAGATACCGTCTCTCAAGTCAAGCATTATTTTACAAGGGAAGTGTAAATTTACGCAGTTTTTGGCGAATATTGCGTTTGATGCTTCAAAACACCAAAACAAATATGAACGAGCTTACGCATACAGGCACCGAGTGCCGCCATTTTTGATTTTCCTTTGGCTAATAGCCGCTGGTAAAGTGCTTTAACATCCGGGTTATATTGCGCCGCAACAATCGCAGACATGTAAAGTTTAGCGCGAACCACCGCATTGCCAGCTTTTGA
>CAZOSP010000017.1:0-42534 GCA_964582525.1 uncultured Thiomargarita sp.
TAAGGAAGAGGTCACCGGTTCAAATCCGGTTATAGGCTCCAGTTTTACATCGTTGTCTTTTTTGTCAAAGTCTCTCGCGGAGAAGCTCTTAAATGTCTAAAGAAAAATTTAATCGCGCTAAAACGCACTTGAATGTAGGCACTATTGGTCATGTTGATCATGGCAAAACCACGCTGACCGCTGCGATTTGTACCGTTTTAGCCAAGCGTTATGGTGGGGCGGCACGCGACTTTTCATCTATTGATAACGCACCTGAAGAACGCGAGCGCGGCATTACTATCGCCACCTCGCATGTTGAATACGATAGCGAAAAACGTCACTATGCCCATGTTGATTGTCCTGGTCATGCTGACTATGTAAAAAATATGATTACTGGTGCGGCGCAAATGGATGCCGCTATTTTGGTCGTGGCTTCTACCGACGGTCCTATGCCGCAAACCCGTGAACACATTCTGCTGGCGCGTCAAGTGGGTGTGCCTCATGTTATAGTGTTTATGAATAAATGCGACATGGTTGATGACGATGAATTGTTAGAGTTGGTGGAAATGGAAGTGCGTGAGCTGTTAAGCGAATATGAATTTCCGGGTGATGATATTCCCGTTATTCAAGGCTCAGCCTTAGGTGCGCTCAACGGCGAAGAGCATTGGGAAGCTAAAATTATTGAACTTGCGAAAGCGTTAGATTCTTATATTCCCGATCCTGAGCGTGAAATTGATCGCCCTTTCTTAATGCCGATTGAAGATGTGTTTTCTATTTCAGGGCGTGGCACTGTTGTGACCGGTCGTATCGAGCGCGGTAAAGTCAAGGTGGGTGAAGAAATCGAAATTGTTGGTATTAAAGATACCACTAAAACCACCTGTACCGGTGTTGAGATGTTTCGTAAGTTGCTTGATGAAGGCATGGCGGGTGACAACGTAGGGATTCTATTGCGTGGAACTAAACGTGATGAAGTTGAGCGAGGTCAAGTGCTGGCTAAACCCGGTAGCATCACGCCGCATACCTACTTTGAAACAGAAGTTTATATTTTAAGCAAAGATGAAGGTGGTCGTCATACACCATTCTTTAAGGGTTACCGTCCGCAATTTTATTTTCGTACCACCGATGTAACCGGTGCTTGTGAGTTACCCGAAGGGGTCGAAATGGTTATGCCTGGTGATAACATTAATATGTTGGTTAGACTGATTGCGCCCATTGCTATGGAAGAAGGTGTTCGCTTTGCCATTCGTGAAGGTGGACGTACTGTGGGTGCGGGTGTGGTAGCCAAAATTATCGAGTAGTTTTTCTAGTTATGAAAGGCTAAATCCAGCCTTTCAGCCTCTATCTAGGCCAGTAGCTCAATTGGCAGAGCGGCGGTCTCCAAAACCGCAGGTTGGGGGTTCGATTCCCTCCTGGTCTGCCATTTTTATTTCCATTCCTTAATCATTTTGAGAATTTTACTGTCATGAATACAAAGACAGAAAGTGCCTCTGCGAATAAATTAGATACAGTTAAATGGTTGGCTGTCTGGTTATTGCTTGCAGCAGGATTAATGAGTTTTTATTACTTTAGTGAAATCTCTTTATTATTGCGCGTTGTTTTCCTTTTAGCAGCAGTCGGTGGTGCAGTATTTATTGCTTTGCACACTGCTAAAGGGCAAGGTGCTTGGGCATTTACCCAAGAAGCGCATATTGAAGTGCGCAAAGTCGTCTGGCCGACCCGTCGAGAAACTTTACAAATGACCGGCGTAGTGATTCTCATGGTCATTATAGTGGCATTAATGATCTGGGCTATTGATAGCATTTTATTCTGGCTCGTGCGCATGGTGACAGGTTAAAAGGTGTACTTATGTCAGAAGAAGAAGAGATCAAACACCGTTGGTATGTTGTACATGCTTACTCAGGCTTTGAAAAAAGTGTTGAGCGTTCCTTAAAAGAACGCATTAAGCGCAGTCAGTTGCAAGACTATTTTGGTAAAGATGACGAAGGTAATTTTTTAGTCTTAGTGCCAACTGAGCCGGTCACTGAAATGCGCGAAGGACGCAAACACACCAGTGAAAGAAAACTGTACCCTGGCTATGTGCTGGTGAAAATGGCAGTCAATGATGATAGTTGGCATTTGGTTAAAGAAGTGCCAAAAGTCATGGGCTTCATTGGCGGCACTAAAGAAAAACCTGCTCCCATTTCAGCAAAGGAAGCCGACACCATTTTACAGCGTGTGCATGACAGCGCGGAGAAACCGCGTCCTAAAACTCTGTTTGAACCCGGTGAAGTGGTTCGCGTCACGGATGGACCTTTTAATGATTTCAATGGCGTTGTAGAAGAAGTTAATTACGAGAAAAGTCGTTTGCGTGTCGCGGTGTTGATTTTTGGACGTTCCACCCCCGTTGAACTGGGCTTTGGACAAGTAGAAAAAGAGTAGTTTTATTGTAATCGTTTATACCCCGCCACTCAATCTGGGAGTGGCTAAGTGCCAGCTTAGTCAAATCGTTGTAGACGATTGAAGCGGTTTCGCCGCTTGGCTGACTTGGAAGTCAGCCACTCCCAAGTTAGTTCTTAATTAAATCAAGGGGAGTTGTGCAATGTAGATTGCCAACGCTATTGACCCGCTGAGGAAAAACTCATGGCAAAAAAAGTCACTGCCTATATTAAATTACAAGTCAAAGCTGGGCAAGCCAATCCTAGCCCGCCTGTCGGTCCTGCTTTAGGGCAACACGGTCTGAATATTATGGAGTTTTGCAAAGCCTTTAACGCGGCAACACAAAACTTAGAACCCGGTTTACCTACCCCCGTTGTTATTACTGCCTATAGTGATCGTAGCTTCACCTTTGTTACCAAATCTCCCCCCGCTTCAATTTTATTGAAAAAAGCGGCGGGTATCAAAAGCGGCAGCAAAGTTCCGCATACCGATAAAGTGGGTAAAGTCAATCGTGAGCAATTAGAAGAAATTGCTAAAACCAAATGGAGCGATTTGACTGCTGCGGATATGGATGCTGCTGTGCGTACTATTGCGGGTAGCGCACGTAGCATGGGTATTGAAACTGAAGAGGTCAACTAATCATGGCAAAACTATCAAAACGCGCAAAAGCCATTAAAGAAAAAATTGAAGCGGGCAAAATTTATGCAGCCGAAGATGCTTTTGATTTATTAAAGGCTTTACCTGCGGCTAAATTTATAGAATCTGTTGATGTAAGCGTCAATCTAGGTGTTGATCCGCGTAAATCTGATCAAGTAGTACGCGGTTCAGCCGTGTTACCTAACGGTACGGGTAAAAGTGTCCGGGTGGCTGTATTTACTCAGGGCGCGAATGTTGAAGCCGCTAAAGAAGCGGGTGCTGAATTGGTCGGCATGGAAGATTTAGCGGATCAAGTTAAAGCTGGAAAATTAGATTTTGATGTCGCCATTGCCTCACCCGATGCCATGCGTGTGGTTGGTCAATTAGGACAAATCTTAGGTCCTCGCGGTTTAATGCCCAATCCTAAAGTGGGTACAGTGACACCCGATGTTGCCACTGCGGTGCGCAATGCTAAAGCGGGGCAGGTGCGTTATCGTACTGATAAAGCGGGTATTATTCATTGCAAACTCGGCAATATTGAATTTACGCCAAGCGCCTTAAAAGAAAATTTAGAAACCCTGTTGGTTGCTTTGAATAAAGCAAAACCCAGCACGTCTAAAGGCATTTATATGAGAAAAGTCACTGTTTCTACGACAATGGGCGCGGGTGTAACAGTTGATTTAAGTAGTTTAAGTATCTAAAAACAAACCCTCTAGGCTTCTGAAACCTAGAGGTTAATACAGACTTTGTGGGACTATTGGTGGGGTACTCCATACGGGACTTCCCGATAGTCGTCAAAGACCGCAGGTCAGTGAAAACTGCTAATTTTGTTTTTGTAGTTTACAAACAAAGCCTGCGCAGATGACTCAGTATTAAGCTAAGCAAAACTGTAGGGCGGATTAAGGCGCGTCTTTATTGTGCCGTATCCGCCGACTGCCTTAAAGAACGTCAGTCTTTGGTTAGATAAGATACTGTAGTTGGGTTGAATAGATGATGTATTATTTATTCATACATGTCCTAACGTAATTTTCCAAAAGGAAATTGCGATTTTTTTAAGTGAGGTAACCAGTGACAATTAAGCTTGAAGACAAGCGTGCAATTGTTGCGGAAGTTGCCGAGGTAGCAAGCAACGCTTTTTCCGCCGTCATCGCAGAATATCGCGGCATGAGCGTCGGTGATATGACAGAGTTACGTGTCAAAGCGCGTGAAGGCGGGGTTTATCTGCGAGTTGTCAGAAACACCCTAGCCCGTCGCGCAGTAGCAGGCACTGACTTTGAGTGTATGCAGGAAGCGTTGATAGGTCCTACACTTTTGGCTTTTTCTAAAGATGAACCCGGTGCTGCTGGGCGTGTTCTGAAAGATTTTGCTAAAGCAAATGAGAAACTGGTCATTAAAGCAGTTTCTTTAGGTGGGAAGTTGTTACCTGCTGAAGATATTGAGAAGCTGGCGAAGATGCCAACTTACGAGCAATCGCTCAGTATGTTGATGTCTGTTATGCAGGCTCCGATATCCAAGTTTGTACGCACATTAAACGAACCTCATACCAAGTTCGTGCGTACTTTGGCTGCTGTTCGTGATCAAAAAGAAGCCGCTTAATATCTGGCGTTACGCAAGCTCAATCTGTAAGAAAATAGGCAAAGTAGTGTTTTGCGTAACAGAGTGAGTTCTATTTTTACCTGATTTTTTGGAGTATTACCCATGTCCCTTTCAAATGAAGAAATTTTGGAAGCCATTGCCAATAAAACTGTCATGGAAATTGTTGATTTAATCAGCGCCATGGAAGAAAAATTTGGTGTTACTGCGGCTGCACCTGTTGCAGTTGCGGCGGCACCTGCTGACGGCGGTGGCGCGGCGGCTGCTGAAGAGCAAACTGAGTTTGATGTTATCTTAGCCAGTTTTGGTGCTAATAAAGTGGCTGTCATTAAAGTTGTACGTGCTATCACCGGACTTGGCTTGAAAGAAGCCAAAGCCTTGGTTGAAAGCGCACCTGCTGCGGTTAAAGAAGCCGCCAGCAAAGACGAAGCTGAAGACATTAAGAAACAACTGGAAGAGTCTGGCGCGACCGTTGAAATTAAATAACTGCGTATGCTGGGAATGCTAATTTCCTGATTAGCGCAGCGGCTGAAAGCCGCTTGTGCTGATCTGGAGACTAGCACTTCCAAGCCAGATGGCATTTTTTTCCCACACTAATAATACTTCAAGCTCATTCCCACGCAGAGCGTAGGAACGAGAAGCGATAGGATTGAAGTTACCCAATAAAATGTTTAATTCCATGTTTTTAATGGAAATTTAGTATTAGGCTGACAGCCCCCGTTGTCAGCCTTTTTGTGTTGAATTTTTTAAATCTGAATCCTTCCGTCAGTTACTAAACATTCCTTCGTTTCTACGCTCTGCGTGGAAATATGTTGTCGCTCTGGAGCAAGCCTACTTATGGACTATTCTTTCACTGAAAAAAAACGTATTCGCAAAGATTTTGGCAAACTGCCCAGTATCATCAAAGTCCCTTTTTTGCTGGCTACCCAAATCGATTCTTACAAAGAATTTTTGCAACAAGATAAAAACCCAGACCTGCGCGTTAATGTTGGTTTGCATGGTGCCTTTAAGTCGGTATTTCCGATAGAAAGTTATTCCGGCAATGCGATTTTAGAATATGTGAGCTATCGTTTGGGAAAACCGCCGTTTGATGTCAAAGAGTGCCAAGTACGCGGCATGACTTACGCCGCGCCCTTGCGCGTCAAAGTGCGCTTAGTGGTTTACGATAAAGAGGCGAAAACCAAAACCGTTAAAGACATCAAAGAGCAAGAAGTCTATATGGGCGATTTACCGTTAATGACGCGCAACGGCACTTTTGTCATCAATGGTACAGAGCGGGTTATTGTGTCGCAATTACACCGCTCGCCGGGGGTGTTTTTCGACCATGATAAGGGCAAAACCCATTCTTCAGGTAAGCTGCTGTTTTCGGCTCGCGTGATTCCTTATCGTGGTTCTTGGTTGGATTTTGAATTTGACCCTAAAGACTGTGTGTATGTACGCATTGACCGCCGTCGCAAACTGCCTGCTACAATTTTGTTACGCGCATTAGGTTATGGCAATACAGAAATCCTTGAGCTATTTTTCGAGACCAACAAGTTTACCCTAGAGGGCGATGTCTGGCGTATGGCATTAGTCGCAGAACGCCTGCGTGGTGAAATTGCCGCTTTTGACATTGCTGGGGCTGAGGGCGAAATTCTGGTTGAGCAAAGCCGTCGCATTACCGCACGCCATATTAAGCAGCTTGATAAAGCGGGCATTACCAGTCTCGTGGTGCCAACTGAGTATTTGTTGGGCAAAGTTATTGCCCACGATATTGTTGATTTGGAAACGGGCGAAGTGATGCTGCCCGCCAATACGGAAATCACCGAAGATGCCTTAATGGTTTTACAAAAAATCGGCACTAAAGAGTTTCAAACCCTCTATACCAATGATTTGGATCGCGGTCCCTATATTTCTGACACCTTGCAAATCGATCCCACCAACTCACCGCTAGAAGCACAGATTGAAATTTATCGCATGATGCGCCCCGGCGAGCCGCCTACTAAAGAATCTGCCGAAGCCTTGTTTAATAACTTGTTTTTCAGCAACGACCGTTATGACTTATCTGCCGTAGGGCGGATGAAATTTAACCGCCGTTTAGGGCGCGAAGAAATGGTGGGTGAAGGCGTGTTGTCCAAACAAGACATTTTGGATGTGCTAAAAGTCTTAATGGATATTCGTAATGGTAACGGCACGGTTGATGACATCGATCATCTCGGCAATCGCCGCATCCGTTGCGTGGGCGAGATGGCAGAAAATCAATTTCGCATTGGTTTGGTGCGCGTAGAGCGTGCGGTCAAAGAGCGTTTATCGCTGGCAGAATCAGAAAACATGATGCCGCAAGAACTGATTAACGCCAAACCCGTCTCAGCCGCCGTTCGAGAATTTTTTGGTTCTAGCCAGTTGTCGCAATTTATGGATCAAAACAATCCGTTATCAGAAATCACTCACAAGCGTCGCGTTTCTGCCTTAGGTCCCGGCGGCTTGACCCGTGAACGCGCCGGTTTTGAGGTGCGTGACGTACATCCCACTCACTACGGTCGCGTCTGCCCGATTGAAACCCCTGAAGGTCCTAACATTGGCTTGATCAACTCCTTAGCCGTTTATGCGCGCACCAATGAATACGGCTTTTTAGAAAGCCCTTATCGCCGCGTCATAGACGGTAAAGTAACCGATGAGGTTGACTATTTATCCGCTATTGAAGAAGGCAAATATGTCATTGGGCAAGCCAATGCGGCTGTCGATGAAGACGGTCGCCTGAGTTCTGAATTTGTCTCCTGCCGTTACAAAGAGGAATTTACCCTCAAGCTGGCAAGCGAGGTCAACTATTTAGACGTGTCTCCGCGCCAAATCGTTTCAGTGGCAGCTTCACTGATTCCGTTTCTTGAACACAATGATGCGAACCGCGCCCTCATGGGTTCAAACATGCAACGCCAAGCCGTACCGGTTTTACGTGCCGAAAAACCGCTGGTCGGCACCGGCATTGAGCGCGTAGTTGCGGCAGATTCCGGCGTGGTCGTGATCGCCGAGCGTGGCGGCGTGGTCGATACCGTTGATGCGGGGCGTATCGTGGTGCGCGTCAACGACGAAGAAGTCGGTGAAAATGAAGGCGGGGTAGATATTTACAATCTGACCAAATACACCCGCTCCAATCAAAACACCTGTATTAACCAAAAACCGCTGGTCAAACCCGGCGATCGGGTTGCCAAAGACGACATCCTAGCCGATGGACCTTCCACCGATTTAGGCGAATTAGCCCTCGGACAAAACATGCTAGTCGCCTTCATGCCTTGGAATGGTTACAACTTTGAAGATTCTATTTTGTTGTCCGAGCGGGTAGCTGAACAAGACCGTTTCACTTCCATTCACATTATCGAAATGTCGTGTGTGGCGCGTGATACCAAGCTGGGCATGGAAGAAATCACCGATGATATTCCCAATGTTGCCGAATCCGCCTTAAGCAAACTGGACGAATCCGGCATTGTGCATGTTGGCGCGGTGGTCAAACCTGGCGATATTTTGGTCGGCAAAGTCACGCCTAAAGGCGAAACCCAGCTGACCCCCGAAGAAAAACTGTTACGCGCTATTTTTGGTGAAAAAGCTTCTGATGTAAAAGACACCTCGTTGCGTGTGGGTTCCAGCACCACAGGCACAGTGATTGATGTACAGGTATTCACCCGCGACGGCGTAGAAAAAGATGCCCGCGCCATCTCCATTGAACAAGCCGAATTATCTCGCTTCAAAAAAGACCTACTCGACCAACAACGGATTCTCGAAGAAGATACTTTTCAGCGTCTCAATCGTTTGCTGCTGGGCAAAACCGCCCTGCGTGGTCCGAAAGGAATGCAGTCCAGTGCTGAAATTAGTCAAGCCTATTTAGACATAGTTCCGCATGATCAGTGGTTTGAAATCGTTTTACAAGACGAAGAAGCCAGCGATCAACTCGAACGTGGGCAACAAACTTTGCAAGATTTTCGCAAGCATTGCGATGAATTGTTTGAAGAAAAACGCCGCAAACTCACCGCTGGCGATGACCTCGCGCCCGGTGTGCTGAAAATGGTCAAAGTGTATCTGGCAGTCAAACGTCGTATTCAACCCGGCGACAAAATGGCGGGACGGCATGGTAACAAAGGGGTTATTTCCATGATTGTGCCGGTCGAAGACATGCCTTATCGCGCCGACGGTCGCCCGGTTGACGTGGTGTTGAACCCGCTCGGCGTACCTTCACGGATGAACATTGGGCAGGTGCTTGAAGTCCATCTAGGCTTAGCAGCCACCGGCTTAGGCGAAAAAATTCAACGCTTACTAGAAGGCTATCGCCGCCAAGAAACAGGCTTGGGCGCACTCCGTTCCTTCATCACAGAAATTTATAACTCCACGGGTAAAGTGGAGGATATAGACAGCTTTAGCGATGTCGAATTGCTCGAAATGGCGCACAACCTAAAAGGCGGTGTGCCTATGTCCACGCCCGTATTTGACGGTGCTAATGAAGAACAAATCCGCCACATGCTAAGATTGGCAGATTTACCTGAAAGCGGACAAATGCAGTTATACGACGGACGCAGCGGTGATCCTTTTGAACGCAAAGTCACCGTAGGTTACATGCACATGCTCAAGCTTAATCACTTGGTTGACGACAAAATGCACGCTCGTTCCACAGGTCCTTACAGTCTAGTGACCCAGCAACCTTTGGGCGGTAAAGCCCAATTTGGTGGGCAGCGGTTCGGTGAAATGGAAGTTTGGGCGTTGGAAGCTTACGGCGCAGCTTACACTTTGCAGGAAATGCTGACAGTCAAATCCGATGATGTCAACGGACGCACCAAAATGTACAAAAACATTGTGGATGGTGATCACAAAATGGAAGCCGGAATGCCCGAATCCTTCAATGTATTGGTCAAAGAAATCCGTTCATTGGGTATCGACATTGAACTTGGGAGCGGCTGACTTGGGAGTGGCTGACTTCCAAGTCAGCCAAAACGCCGCCTGCAGCGGCGGGCTAAGCTGGAGCTTAGCCACTCCCAACGGGCAACACCCTAAGCAGCAAACAAGTAGCAAAAAAGGAGCAAGGTCTTGAAAGATTTACTGAATATTTTAAATAACCAAGGACAGGTCGAAGATTTTGATCGTATCTGTATCACACTCTCTTCCCCCGACAAAATTCGTTCTTGGTCGTATGGCGAAGTGAAAAAGCCGGAAACCATCAATTACCGCACCTTCAAACCCGAACGCGACGGCTTGTTTTGCGCAAAAATTTTTGGTCCGGTCAAAGATTACGAATGTCTATGCGGTAAATACAAACGCTTAAAACATCGCGGCGTAGTCTGCGAAAAATGCGGGGTGGAAGTCACCCAAGCCAAAGTGCGTCGTGATCGCATGGGACATATCGAACTGGCAAGCCCGGTGGCGCACATCTGGTTCTTAAAATCCCTGCCTTCTCGCATGGGTTTATTACTCGACATGACTTTACGCGATTTAGAGCGTGTCTTGTATTTTGAAGCTTATGTGGTAATTGAACCCGGCATGACGGCTTTGGATCGCGGGCAGTTATTGACCGAAGAAGCCTATTTAGATGCCCTAGAAGAACACGGCAATGAGTTTGAAGCCAAAATGGGCGCGGAAGCGATCCAAGACCTGCTGAAAGCTTTAGATTTGGCAGAAGAAATCAGCAAAATCCGCGAAGAAATGGAAACCACCAATTCCGAAACCAAGCTGAAAAAATTTAGTAAGCGTTTAAAATTAATGGAAGCTTTTTTACACTCAGGGAATCATCCGCAATGGATGGTTCTTAAAGTGCTGCCGGTGCTGCCGCCAGAATTGCGTCCGCTAGTGCCGCTTGATGGCGGACGGTTTGCGACCTCCGACTTAAATGACCTTTATCGTCGCGTCATTAACCGCAACAACCGCCTAAAACGCCTGCTGGACTTGAGTGCGCCCGACATCATTGTGCGCAATGAAAAACGCATGTTGCAGGAATCCGTTGACGCGCTGCTGGATAACGGTCGTCGCGGTCGGGCGATTACTGGCACGAACAAAATGCCGCTAAAATCTTTGGCAGACATGATCAAAGGCAAGCAAGGACGTTTTCGTCAAAACTTGCTGGGCAAGCGGGTGGATTATTCCGGGCGTTCGGTGATTGTGGTCGGTCCGAGCCTACGCCTGCATCAATGCGGGCTGCCCAAAAAAATGGCGTTAGAACTGTTCAAACCGTATATTTTTGGCAAACTCGAACTGCGCGGCATTGCGACCACCATCAAAGCTGCCAAAAAACTGGTAGAGCGCGAATCCAGCGAAGTGTGGGACGTTTTGGAAGAAGTTATCCGCGAACATCCGATCATGCTCAACCGTGCGCCCACCTTGCACCGCTTAGGCATCCAAGCCTTTGAACCGGTGTTGATTGAAGGCAAAGCCATTCAATTACATCCGCTGGTCTGTAGTGCCTTTAATGCCGACTTTGACGGCGACCAAATGGCAGTGCATGTGCCTTTATCGATTGAAGCGCAACTGGAAGCCCGCGCTTTGATGATGTCCACCAACAACATTCTTTCCCCCGCTAACGGCGAGCCGATTATCGTGCCGACCCAAGATGTGGTATTGGGGCTGTATTGGATGAGCCGCGAGCGCGTTGGTGTACAAGGCGAAGGCATGATTTTCGCCAATCCCGAAGAAGTGCATCGTGCTTATGAAAACCGTTTAGCCGATCTGGGCGCGAAAGTGCAAGTACGCATTCCCGACTATGCCAAAGACGAGCAAGGCGCATGGCAACAAGTCTCCTTGACACGCCAAACAACCACGGTAGGACGCGCTTTACTGTCACGCATTATGCCCAAAGGTTTGCCGTTTGAATTGGTGCAACGCGATTTAACCAAGAAAAACATTTCCAAGCTCATCAATGCCTGTTATCGCCAACTGGGCTTAAAAGACACCGTGATTTTCGCAGATCAGCTCATGTACACGGGTTTTCGTTTTGCAACCCGTGCGGGCATTTCCATCGGCATTGACGATATGCTTATTCCCGAAGGCAAAAGCACAATTCTCGACAAAGCTGAGGGCGAAGTTAAAGAAATTGAACAACAATATGCGCAAGGTTTAGTCACCAACGGCGAGCGTTACAATAAAGTGGTGGACATCTGGTCACGCACCAATGATCAAGTTGCAAAAGCCATGATGGCGCGGATTGGCACAGATATAGTCATTGACAAAGACGGCAACGAAGTTGAACAAAAATCGCTCAACTCGATTTACATGATGTCCGACTCAGGAGCGCGGGGTTCGGCGGCGCAGATTCGTCAGTTAGCCGGAATGCGCGGTCTGATGGCAAAACCTGACGGCTCTATCATTGAAACCCCAATTACGGCGAACTTCCGCGAAGGGCTTGACGTATTGCAATACTTTATTTCCACCCACGGCGCACGTAAAGGCTTGGCAGATACCGCACTGAAAACTGCCAACTCTGGTTACTTAACCCGCCGTTTAGTGGATGTTGCGCAAGATTTAGTGGTTGTCGATCGTAATTGCGGTACCACACGCGGACTCGAAGTTTCCGCCATCATTGAAGGCGGCGACGTGGTTGAGCCTTTGGGCGAGCGCGTACTGGGTCGCGTACTGGCTGAAGACGTGATCAATTACAACAATGAAGCAGAAAAAGTGCTGGCTGGCACATTATTAGACGAGGCGCAGGTTGCCAAGCTGGAAGACATGGGGATTGACCGCGTTGTAGTACGTTCCGCGATAACCTGCGAATCGCGCTACGGAGTCTGCGCACAATGTTACGGACGCGATCTAGGGCGCGGTCATATTGTTAATACCGGCGAATCAGTCGGCGTTATCGCCGCACAATCCATCGGCGAACCCGGCACCCAGTTAACCATGCGGACTTTCCACATTGGCGGCGCAGCATCCGGTTCAGCCGCGGTCAGCAACGTCCAAGTCAAATCCAAAGGCACGGCAAAACTACATAATGTCAAATTAATTCAACAACAAAGCGAGACGGGTGAGAGTAAATTCATCGCCGTATCACGTTCAGGGGAGTTTAGTGTACTTGATGCTACAGGACGCGAGCGCGAGCGTTACAAATTACCTTATGGCGCGGTAATTTCGGTAGGCGATGGCGACAGCATCGAAATGGGCGACATCGTAGCCCAATGGGATCCGCATACCCATCCGGTGGTTACCGAAGTAGAGGGACAAGCCAGCTTCATTGATGTCATAGAAGGCATGACTGTCAGTCATCGAACAGACGAAATAACCGGGCTGACCAGCATCGAAGTCACCGATCCCAAACAGCGTCCTTCTGCTGCCAAAGACTTGCGTCCGTTGGTCAAACTGGTGGATGAAAAAGGCAATCAATTATTGCTACCGGATACCGACATTCCCGCGCAATACTTCCTGCCATCCAACGCCATCATCATTGTTGAAGAAGGTGCGCGGGTGGCGGTGGGTGACATTATTGCGCGGATTCCGCAAGAATCCTCAAAAACTCGTGACATCACGGGCGGTCTGCCGCGTGTAGCCGACTTGTTTGAAGCACGCATTCCCAAAGAACCGGCGGTCATGGCAGAAACCACTGGGACCGTCAGTTTTGGCAAAGAAACCAAAGGAAAACAACGTCTTATCATCACTGACAAACTCGGCGAAACGATTGAAACGCTAGTTCCCAAATGGCGGCACATCAATGTATTTGAGGGTGAACACGTAGAACGCGGCGAAATTGTCGTAGAAGGCGCACCTAACCCGCATGATATTTTACGACTGAAGGGAGTCAGCGAGTTAGCCGAATACATCACCAACGAAGTGCAAGACGTATATCGCTTACAAGGCGTGAAAATCAATGACAAACACATTGAAGTCATAGTGCGACAAATGCTGCGTAAAGTGATTGTCAAAGAAGTCGGCGACACGCGCTTACTCAAAGGCGATCAAATTGAGCGCTCTCGCGTCCATGAGGAAAATGAGCGTGTCATAAAAGAAGGCAAACAACCAGCACTTTGGGAACCCGTATTACTCGGCATCACCAAAGCGTCGCTGGCGACAGAATCCTTTATTTCAGCCGCTTCTTTCCAAGAGACCACCCGCGTTCTAACCGAAGCTGCCGTCAATGGCAAATGCGACGAACTGCGCGGCTTAAAAGAAAACGTCATCGTAGGACGCTTAATACCTGCGGGTACAGGTTTAGCCTACCACGATGAACGCCGCGCTCAGTATCAACAACAAGCCCGTAGCAAAGCCGCCCACGCCCCCATCGTGGAAAATGCAGTGGAAGAAGCCGAAGCAGCATTCGATGCCATGCAAGCAACGGAAGCAGGGTAGCCCGCAAGCCAATGTTTAAGGCAAGCTAACGCGCAAATAGTGATGCTTTTTAAGACACTCAGTCGCTTTTGAGGGACTGGCTGTTTTGAATTTTAAACCTATACATGCTGTGCTATCTTATGCTCATAACCACAAAATATTCATAGCTACAAAACCTGAATACAGAGGACAACTCATGAGTGATGATGATCTAAAAGCACTGCTTGCCAGTCTCATTGAAGCGCAAAAACAAACAGAAATTCAGTTAGCTAAGACAGATGCTCAAATGGCTAAGACAAATGCTCAAATGGCTAAGACAGATGCTCAAATGGCTAAGACAGATGCTCAAATGGCTAAGACAGATATTAAATTCGCAGAATTAGCCAAAGCACAAAAGCAAGCAGCCGCACAATTTGCCAAAACTGAACTACAAATAGACAGAACCTGCAAAGAAGTTGGCAATTTAGGCAGAGGACGCGGCGAAATTGCCGAAGAATTTTTTTATCAAAGCCTGCGCAAACAACCGCGTGTCGGTGGTATCGAGTTTGACCATGTGTATCGCCATTGGGCGTATAGTGTGGGCGACATTAGCGATGAGTATGACGTGATCTTAGTCAATGGCGACCAACTACTATTAGTTGAAGTCAAAGCCAGAGCCGACATTAACGACATGAGCAAGCTCATCAAACGCAAAATCCCCAACTTTAGACTGCTCTTTCCCAGTTATAATGACTACAAAGTGCTAGGTGCAATGGCGAGTTTAACCACCTCTGACGAGCTGATAGAAAAAGCTAAAGAACTCGGCATATTCTTCCTCACCCAACAAGGCGAGCATGTAGTGCTGGTGAATGATAAAGCACGGTTTTTCTAATTGTAGTAGCCCAGTAGGGTGCGCGACATCTTTTCGTCGCGCACGCGGGATGACGACGAGCCGTTAAAGCATTCGAGATAAAAAGCTCGCCTTTTCGTCGCGCACGCGGGATGACGGCACGCTACCGAGATGCGGGGGTATGCTGGCATCTTGGATTAGTTTTTCGGAGTTTTCAGAGGTTATGGGTTATGGAGCATTAGAGGTGCCGTCATAGCGCATTTCCCGCTGTTTACTCTTTCTCCCGCACCTTCAAGCCCGGCATAGCATTTGGCAGGTGCGTCAAAATAATATGATCGCCCGCTTGCATCGCCTCGCCGCGCACCAAGCTCAAAACCTCACCTTCAGCAGTTTCATAATCGCCTAAACGCTCAATAGTTTGTTTTCGCATCCGCTCATCTAGCAGCGTATAAAGCGTATCGCTGCCATAAATGGCTTCGTAAGGCACAGCGATTACAGCATCTTGTGCGGGTAATTGCAGGCGCAAATCTAAAAATGTGCCTAAACGCAAAGCAGTCGCGCCTGCGGTGACGCGAAACAAAGCCTCTGTGCCACCACTATTGCGCTGCACTTGTCCGGCAAGGCGATCCAATTCGAGTTTAATTGAAATGCCCTTGCTCCATGCGGTGGCTTGCAGCGGTTGCTCCCGCGCTAGGGCAGCAAATACGATCTCTAAGTAGCGATCTGGAATTTGAGTGCGGGCTTCGAGCACTTGCGTATCGTACAAAGACACCAACGACATACCGACGCGCACCCGCTCGCCGGGGGCAGTTTGCAATGTCGCAATAATGCCCGTGAAAGGGGCTTTTATCACAGTGCGCTGAAGGTCAATGTGTGCCAACTCAAGCTGCGCTTGAGCGCGTTTTAAGCGAGCCTCAAGTTGCTGCAAGGTAGCCGCATGATGCTCAATTTGGAGTTGCCGATGGCTTAAAGTCAAGGCTTGCCGTTCTACCGCTTGCAGTGCCTCTTCTAGCGCAGATTCTGACGCAGCACGTTGTTTTTGCAAGCGTTCGGCACGTTGTGCTGCATTGCGTGTGAGTTCGAGCAGCTTTTTCTCACGCGGCAAAGCAGCAAGATTATTCGCATGACGTTGTTTTTCGCTATTAATAGCGGCTTGCGCATCGCGCACATCGGCATCGCGTTGTTGCAGCATCAGTTTCGCCTCGTGTTGATCCAAGCGCAGCAACACGGCATCTTTTTCAACAAAATCACCTTCGCGCACGGGCATTTCCAACACATCGGCGTTAATCGCAGCAGACAAAACTGCCGTGCGTGGCGACTCTATGCGTGCATAGAGATGTAATTGCGGATGCAAACGCTGCGGTTGCGCACTCATCACCTGCACAGTCCAGATTTTTTCCTTAACTTCCAAAGGTTTGCTAGGAATGCGTGTGTTGTTAAGGAAAAAAGCGATAGCCCCACTTAAAGCAAGGATTAAAACAGCGACAAGAATTTTTTTCATGGAATTTTGCGGCGTTGAGCGAGAAAATGTGCGGTTGTTTGGTAAGCGTTGACATCCTTCCCAGTAAAAACCTGACAGGTCTCGAAGACCTGTCAGGTTTGGCGTAGGGGCGTGCAACGGTCACGTTTCTGGCGGGTATGAGTATACATTTCAAGCCGCCTCGAAAGGTGCGTGTGCAAAGATAGCAAATCCGCACTGGCAAGAATAGTCTTAATCTCTCACGTTACGCGGTTGGTGCTTTTTGCTGCAAAATATCGCTTAAGGATGGGCTTCAATAATACCCGAAGATCAAACCGTCTAGGTTTTGAAAACCTAGACGGTTTACACCCGCGTAACGTGAGTTAATCTCTCTCATTCATCGCATTCCGTGCGTAATCCCAAAGGGGATTGCTGAAATAAATTTTTAGTCACTACTCAGATAGCCATGTCAACTTTTATATCCTTGAATATCAAGTAGCTAGAAAATATAAGTATAACTTCTCAATAACGCCGCGTTCACCGGCAAACTTGTAGCGCAGCGAAAAGTTTGTCCGAGTGCAGTACTTTGTTATGCGCTGTACGCACCACGTGCTTCAAGCAGCATCAGTTGCTCCGCCTTCTGTTCAATGTCTTCTTCGTAAATATCTGTTGTGTAGTTGGTTATGATCGCTTCAATCATGGGATTTCGATTATTTTCACTGCCGCCAACATGGTAGAAATGTTCGCGCGTTAAAATGTTAAATTTATTCCACAGAGACTCAATGTATTCGTTCTTCCTGTAGTCATTATGATGCCAAGTTGAAAGAATGAAATTGCTTTTGACTTCCGAGAGCAATTTAAATAAATGAGCTTCGTTATCACCATCCCAGCCATTATAATAGTCAACATGTCTGTCAATATAAGGAGGGTCGCAATAAATTATATCTTCCTGCTTAGCCTCACCGATTGTTTTCTCAAAATCCTGACACTTAAACTCAAAATCTTTTGCTTTAATCAATTTCGAAATATGAGCGACTTGATTGACAATCTTCGTGACGTAAGATTGAGCAAATCTCTGCGGCTTTCTACAAAAAGGAATGTTAAACCCTCTCTTTCTGTTAAATCGAATCATCCCGTTGAAGCCTGCTCTATTTAAAAACAGAAAATCCAGAGGGGCGTGATGGGCGTTGAACCTGTCTCGAATTTCATAATAATGAGATTCACCTTTTTCAAGAAGAACTGCACCTTCTCTATTGAGGAAATCTCTTACTATTTCCGCCGTAATTCGGTCCTCGGCAATTGACTGGTAGAAGCCAACTAAGTGTGGGTTGGTATCACAGAGTAGTGCCTGTTTTGGGGCTAAGTTGAATGCGACAACGCCAGTACCCATGAACGGTTCTACCCAGCGACCGTCAAATTTATCAGGAGTGATGCTTGCAATCCAAGGAACTAGTTTGGTTTTTATTCCCTGTGACTTTATAGGAGGTACGTTAACTTTCATTCAGCTGCCTTTCTTTGGTGCGCCGTTGCGTTTGGAGACGATAAGAGAGGCATCGCCGTTTCGATACTGAACAAAATCTTTGAGACTCGTGATCTTTTTCGTTCCGCCTTTTCCATCAGGTATGGTGATTTTTTTGTAATTCATCCAGTAATCATCGAACCACTTTTTACCCAGCTTTGAAAACATACCCTTCCCTTGAGTAATGTCCTCGATATTGTTAATACTTCCGATGTTTGCGGTGTTACCACTTCCACTTTTATCGCTTGCGATAGACCACTTTTCAGCGACGAAGAATTGAAAATTTCCAACAACGGACGTAATAGAAGTGAGCGAGTCAAGATCGAATATTCTTGTTTCATTTATATCGCGAGCATCAACTCGGTCGTAAATTATTCCTAGGCAATAGTGCCCAGAGTAGGAGCCATAGGGAAATTGAATATTCTTTGTGCTAGCTCTATCTTCGAAATATTTCCCGTGAGAACCGAGTGTAAATCCATTGCACAGATGTGGTTTTCCAGGCAAGCGATAGGTTGTTTTAAAGTCAACGGCAAATCGCAATCTATCATCTTCGTTATCCACAAAAGATATATCTGGATAATAGTTCTGATGGTCAGCAAGTACAATCTTGTATCCATGCTTTTCGGATAATTCGAGCAGCTTTGGGAAAATATGAATTTCAAGTATTTTTGATATGATCTTTGTATCGGACGAGATGGTATAGACATTTTTATAAATATCGAGAAAGCCCTTGATTGTCCATTGCCCATCCTCGCTGCTAATGTAAGCCTGCAAAGTTGTCACAAACTCTTGCAATGCGGCTTCGAATTCTAATTTTTTACCCACGAACGCAACCCCTAAATGAAAATTACACGATTCTATCAAATTTTATCGATGATTGATGGCGCATAACGTTGGCAAGGCAGAAACCTCCAACGAAGCCGAGACCTAAAGCCCACAAACAGCGACGAACTACAAAACCACCCAGAAACATCCAAGTGGTTTTTACTTGCCTTGTCAATTTCTGTTTCTCATCAAATTCAGATTCAGATGGAAAAAGGTTAAACTGCTTTTGGCGTGCCAAGTCCGTAGCTTGGCAGCTCAAGTATCCTGTATCGAAAATCCAAAAATGTCACCGCGCAAAGTATAATCAAAATCTTTGAGCGCAGGTTTCAGGCAGGACAGTACACTTGCGTTGTTGAAAAGTAACGCAAAAAATGTCAACGCAAGCATACGAGATCAACACTACATTTTGAGGAAAAACATGCACATAAATAGACATTTAGCTTATTGCTGGGGGCTTTTATTGTTGACTGTATCTTTGGTGTATGCTGAAGAAGTCACCTTAAATCTTAAACAAGCAGACATTGATACGCTGATTCATTTAGTCTCAGAACGCACCGGCAAAAACTTTGTCGTGGATGAACGGGTGAAAGGCAAAGTCACGGTGATTTCTGCCGCGCCTATGGACGAAGCGCAGTTGTATCAAACCTTTTTATCTATTCTGAGCGTTCACGGTTTTGCCGTAGTCCCTGCTGGCAGTATTTACAAAATCGTTCCCGAAGCGATGGCGAAGTCCCTAGACACTCCTGTGCTACATCAACATCAATCGGCTGTAGGCGATGAATTTATCACCCAAGTCGTTGAAGTAAAAAATATTAATGCCGCACAATTAATTCCTATTTTGCGCCCGCTAGTGCCACAACAAGGACACCTTGCTGCCAATCCGGAAAACAATGTGCTGGTGATTTCAGATCGTGCAGCCAACATTGAACGCCTACTGAAAATTATTCGCCGCGTTGATCGTCCGCAGCAAAATGAAGTCGATGTGATCATGCTAGAACACGCCTCTGCTGTCGAAGTAGTGCGTATTATCAATAGCTTAGATAAATCTGCTGGGGCTGCAAACGCAGCCGTTAGCAAAACCCATGTACTGGCTGACGAGCGCACCAACAGCGTCTTAATCAGCGGTGATAAAACCGAGCGTTTGCGCTTGCAAGCACTGATTACGCATCTGGACACGCCGCTGGAAACTGTGGGCAACACGCAGGTGGTGTATTTGCGCTATGCCAAAGCCAGTGACTTATTGCCGGTCTTGCAAGGCGTGAGCGATAGCATGTCGGGCATGAAACGCGGCGGTCAAGCGGCACCGCTGGCGGGCGCGGGCGCAACGCCGGGGGTGAGCGGCGGTATCGCTTCAGTGAGCACCAATATCCAAGCCGATGACAGCACCAACAGCTTAATTATCACTGCCGCGCCGGATATACAGCAAAGTCTCAAGGCGGTGGTGCGTCAGCTTGACGTGCGCCGTGCGCAAGTGTTGGTGGAAGCGGTGATTGCTGAGGTGGAAGCCAGCAAAACCCAAGAATTAGGCGTGCAGTGGATTGTCGAAGGCTTATCCGGCAATGTTGGACCTGTGGGTTTAATTAATTTTGGCAGCCCCGGCGGCGGTATTGTGGATATTGCTGCCAGCCTCAATAATCGCAGCGTGCCGGGTTCTAACGCGATTAACGGTGCGAATATTGGCGTGGGACGCTATGAACGCGGCGCGTCTTTCAATTTTGCGGTGCTGCTTCGCGCACTTGCCGCCGACAGCAGTACCAATGTGCTTTCTACGCCCTCGCTGGTGACGCTGGACAACGAAGAAGCGGAAATCCATGTGGGGCAGAACGTGCCTTTTATCACCGGACAATACACCAACACCGGCGGCACTACAGGTTCGACCAATCCGTTTCAAACCATTCAACGCCAAGATGTAGGGATTAAACTCAAAGTGAAGCCGCAAATCAACGAGGGCAACACTATTAAGCTGGAAATCGAGCAAGAAGTCTCTAGTCTAGTGCCAAGCAGTGCGGGTACGGCGGATGTTGTCACCAACACCCGTACACTGAAAACCGTGGTCATGATCGAAGACGGCAACATGTTGGTGCTGGGCGGTTTGATTGATGAATCGCTGACCGATACGGCGCAAAAAGTGCCGGGACTGGGCGATCTGCCGCTGATTGGTGGTTTATTTCGCTCTCAAGGGGTGCAAAAAGTTAAACGTAACCTGATGATTTTCCTGCACCCGGTCATCATCCGCGATGCCGCGATGGAAAACCACATCAGTCACGGCAAATACAACTTTATGCGCAATGTGCAGCTTTCGCATCAAGCCAGCGGTGTACCTTTTACCAAAAAAGTAGAGATTCCGGTGATGCCCGACTTAAATGAATTTTTGACCATTTTGCCCGGCGACAATCGTCCCGTGCAGTTGCCGCCCATGCCCGCAGCAGAGCGCGAAAACCCACTGGTGCAATAAGCCGGTTCATTATCAATTCCTCAAGCAAACCTGACAGGTCTTGAAGACTGGTCAGGTTTCTCAAGCACTCTATAGCTAAAGTGCATCAGTTATCGGATTCAGACCTTCTAGGTTTTCAAAACCTAGAAGGTCTGATTTAGCGATATATCGCTACACAAGCAACTTGCTTTCAATTTCTACTAAGGCTTGCTTTTCATTGACCCACCAGTGAGGTTCACAAATTTTTAAGCCATTGTGTAAAATACGATCACGTTTTTCCGGGTGTTCGTAAGCCTCTAAAATCACAGCCGCCAAACTATCAGCATCACCCGGTTCAAAGAAGAACAAATCCTCACTGCTAAAATAATCACGAATGCCTTGAGTGTTTGGCGCAATGACCGGCTTACCCATGCGTAAGCATTCAAAAATGCGCGTTGGCATATTGATTTCAGTGAAAGGACTGCGTTTATTAGGAATAACCCCCAAATCAATGCTTTTAAGCGCGGCGGCAATTTCTTCTAAAGGCGTAAAGCCATGATATTGCACAGCATCCCCCAAGCCCAGTGTGTCCTTAATGTGCAAAAAACGCTGAACAAAATCACCTTCGCCATACACGCGAAAAACCAAACCGGGAATCTTATCTTTCAGTTTATCAATAGCATAAATCGCCGTATCCAAGCCATTACGCTCGACAATAGTGCCGTGATACATAACCACAAAGCTGTCTTTCTTTTCAGCCGCAAGCGCGATCTGCGGGGTGAAAATAGATTCATCGGGAGCATTCATAATCACCGCAATTTTCTCTGCCGGACAACCGCGTCCGACAAACAGTTTTTCAAAAGCAATATTGGGAGTCAGCACTTGGTGGGCAAAACCAATACTGAGTTTTTCCAAGAAACGTAGCATTTTAATCACAACATGATTTTCCGCCATGTCGTATTTAGCAATAAAAACTTCCGGCATCGGATCATGTAAATCGATCACCACTTTGCGCCCTAATAAACGCGGCAGTAGCGCGCTAAACACCAAAACATCCGGCATATTATGCACATGCAGTATGCGGTAATTTTTGCGCATAAACAGCCAAGAAACCTGCCAAAACGCTAATAACCCAAAGTAGAAATACTCCCACAAGTAACGTAATTTACCGCCACGTTTCTTTTCTAGGGGCATTCTATAAATATTCACGCCATGCACAGTTTCTTTAGCTGTTTCATGGTGATTGCGCAAACAAATCATATCCACTTCAAAGCCCGCATCAATTAAAGCTTCAGCCTCACGGCGCGGGCGCGGATCAGCGGGATAATAAGAAAAAACCACCATACAGACACGTTTGTTCATTGAGTGTTCCTATGAATGAATTGAAGGTTGTTGAATATATAGCAAAAGTAGATGCGTTGTAAGACTGCCAGTCCTTTAAGGACTGGCAGTCTTAGGTTTAGCCGCATCCAAAAACTACAAATAATAAACTTTAGCTATATACTCATACCTGCCGGAAACTGCATTTGACGAGATACCCATATCACCCACAGATAGCGTGTTAAAACGCGCCAACACACTTGCTGATTGGCGTTTAATAAGATAAATGCAAATGTTGGTATCCAGAAAATAACGCATCAAAACAGGTTTTCCCGTTCTGGCATAGCAGGTTGTTCACGTCCTTGAGCCATAAAGTCGGCGGGAAATTCCGCCAACGCCGCCCGCAATTGCGAAAAATCGTTTTTAGTATAATCTTTTACTTTCATCGGTTTACACACGACAGTCACCCACATATCGGTATTTTTTACCGCTACCGGCAAATTCAGGTGAAGTATGCCATCCGCGCCGACATGGGTTTTTAAATGGAAATTGTGCATAATGGATTCCTCTGGATAATGTTTGAAGTAGTGTAGCACCCCGCCCACAAAAAAACCTGCCACGCTTTTTAGGCTTGGCAGGTTTTGGGAGTGCGGTTTGCGTAGGATGCGCTGACGATAGGAAGCGCATCGTTTACCGCGATTGATGCGCTCCGTGCCTCAGCGCATCCTACGCTGACTGCGGGTCGAGACTGCCAGTCCTTTAAGGACGGGCAGTCTTGGATTTAGTAGCACTCCAGAACGACAAATCACGAAACTATTCACTTAAGCAAACAAGGTTTACAATGCAAAGCGCGTGATGAAATCATCAAAGAAAACCTATCATTTAACAACGATGTATTTGGCTATTAACAACGTAACCCCTATCAAAGAAGGTGAAAATCATGAAAAAAATTTTATTAATAAGTCTGTATTTTATGTTTTGTGCATCTTTAGCTCATGCTGAATTACTTAGCGTTACAGGAACAGGATTAGAGCGATTTTATGTTTATGACACCTTAGGCAAAGAACTCAAAGGACAAACAGATACTAATAGCGCGTTAAACCTAACACCGGGTAATTACCTCGTAAAATTGCATAACGAAACTCTTCAAGTAACCTTAAATGCGGGACAAAATCTTTCCATTCAAACCGGCACGCTGCAAATAAAGGGTAAAGGTTATTATAAATATAGTGTCTATGATAAATTTGCTCGTGATAGCCGTGTAACTAACATATACACGGATAAAAGCGTTGTTTTGTTGCCCGGTAACTATGTTGTAACTCTCAATAATAGTTCACAGGCTTTTAGCATTGTAGAAAACAAAACAATAGAACTCACGCCCGGATATATTAAAGTAAATGGTACCGGCTTAGATTATTATAATGTATATGATGAATTTGGACGAGAAGCGAGAGGTAGTTATTTACGCACGAATGAAGAAATGGAATTTTTTGCTGGTAAATACCAAGTACGCTTAAATGGAGTAAGTTTAGCTGCTCAAGTGCAGCAACAATTAACCACAGAAATTAATGCTGGACGAGTGCGCTTGAATGGAATTGGTTTAGATCATTATGCAGTTTATGATCAATTTGGAAGCTCGTTAATTTTTTCAAGTAGAAAAACAAATTCTGAATATGAATTATTCCCCGGTGTATATACACTAAAAATCAATGGTACAGATCAATTAATTACCATTAATGAAAATCAGCTTAATGAAACGGCTGTTGGTCTTCTAGTATTTCCAAGTTTAAATCAAGCAAGCTATACTTTGCATGATATAAATGGCAAGCATTTGAGCTACTCTAGTTATTCAGCAGGGAGCAAGCTGGAGTTATTTCCTGATAAATACATTATCAAAAATAGAGATACCTCAGTAGAAACAGAAATCACAGTGAATGCTGATTTAGCTCAACAACCTGATCCTAATTTTACTGATGGTTATGCCGCTGCCCTTGTTCATTGCCGTAACAACCCACAAGCCTGCGGAATTTCTTTAGGAGAAACACCCCCAAACGCTGAAAATTGCCGTGAAAACCCAACTGCCTGCGATCTGTTGACTGAAGCTCAAGTAGATACCATTAAAATACAAACACAACAAGCTTGCGCTAATGATCCTACGTCTTGCGGTATTACAAATAATGCTGAAAATTGCCGTGAAAACCCAACTGCCTGCGATCTGTTTACTGAAGCTCAAGTAGATGCGATTAAAATACAAACGCAACAAGCTTGCGCTAATGATCCTACGTCTTGCGGTATTATAAATAATGCCGAAAATTGTCGAGAAAACCCAACTGCCTGCGATCTGTTGACTGAAGCTCAAGTAGATGCGATTAAAATACAAACGCAACAAGCTTGTGCTAACGATCCTACCTCTTGTGGTATTACAAATAATGCTGAAAATTGCCGTGAAAACCCAAATGCTTGTAATCTTTTTACTAAAGCTCAAGTAGATGTTATTAAAATACAAACACAACAAGCTTGTGCTAACGATCCTGCATCTTGTGGCATTGACGCAAATTTAAATCCTGATATTCAGATTACAACGCTAAGTTCTAGTTTAGAAATTGATATACCTCTGTTAAGTTATCAACCATTTATTGGTGAAACTCAACGCCTATGGGCTAAATTGAATTTCTATGCTAACTCTCCTCCAGATAGCTTTTTATTTGAATTGAAAGACTATGGATTTATTCAACCTTAATGAAGAATAAAATGAGAACCCCGTACTTTTCCCCGCTTCCCACGCTGGCAAAGGGGAGCGGGATAGCATTAAGAGACACTACTTTTCTTTGAAAAACAGCCCTGAAAACAGTTTCAGGCGCGTACCGCATAACTTCATTTTTACCTTTAACCAGGCGTTACACACTATGCAAGACGATACCATGCACAAAGCAGAACCCGCTGTCGCGGCAAAATCTGAAAACGTATTTCTCAGTCTGTTGATTAACATCATCGTTCCCACAATTATTTTAATGAAATTCAGTGGCGATAACTATTTAGGCGCGGTCAATGGCTTGCTAGTTGCTCTGAGCTTTCCGTTGTTCTATGGATTGTGGGATTTTATGCGGCGCAAGACATTCAACTGGATTTCATTGCTGGGCTTGATCAGTATTTTATTAACCGGCGGTATTGGTTTGTTGCAACTTGATCCGCAATGGTTGGCAATTAAAGAAGCCAGTATTCCTTTAATCATTGGTATTGCTGTTTTGATCTCGGTTTATACCCGTTATCCGATGGTGAGATTAATGATTTATAACGACAAGGTGATTAACATCACAAAAGTTGATGCCGCTTTAGAAGTGCATCAAAACCGCGCTACTTTTAATAAACGCCTCAAGCAAGCTTCTTATATGTTAGCGGGTTCGTTTTTTTTATCAGCGAGCTTAAATTATGGCTTGGCGCGTTGGATTGTAGTCAGCCCGCCCGGCACCACTGCCTTTAATGAAGAACTCGGCAAAATGACGGCTCTCAGCTATCCGGTGATTGTATTGCCTTCCATGCTAGTGCTGATGCTGACCATCTGGTTCATCGTCCACAGCATTAAGAAATTAACCCATCTCGAATTAGAAGAAATTTTTCACACTCAATAACTGACATTAGGCAAAGGCTTCTCCTCGTCTGTCAAAATAGACTGACAAACGAAAAAACCGCCATTCAAGTAAAAACCTGACAGGTCTCGAAGACCTGTCAGGTTTTGGTGCGGAGTGTGAATGGTTACTGGGCATTTAGCCCCATTGCACTCAACGGCGACAATTCTGCTGCATCGGTTTGCCGTTGTCTGGCGTGTGCGCCCCATTGAGCTAACTCGATTAAGCCTGAAGTCAAGGCTCGCGGCACTTGTGCCTGCACGATGTCGGTTAATCCTCTGCCGTAGTCTTCTAGTTCTTGGGGTTGCACACCGATTAAAGTAAGCTTGCTTGGGTATTGGCGGGTAAGCTGTGCGGCGGCGAGCGTTTCTTGAAAACCGACTTGATGTAAACTCATTTTCTTTGCACCCATAAATTGCGGCACGTCTGTGTTACGCACGATTTTTAGTGTGCCGGGTTCCAAGCCGTAGTCAATTGCATCAAAAATGAGTACATGGGAGGCTGCCTGAACATGTTGCAGCAAGTATAAACCTTGTGTGCCACCATCCATAAGCGTTACATCGGGCGAAAACTCGTACTGCGTATGTAAAGCTTCGACGCAGCGCACACCGAAACCTTCGTCTGCCCACAGCACATTGCCAATCCCAAGCACTAGAATCACGGCGTGACCTATGGACGTGTATCTTTGAAAAATCGCCAACCATTCACCATCGTGCTAATCATGGTGGTGCGAGACATGATGTCTTCACGAATCGCAATATACATGTGAACAATAACAAAGACGACAATGCCCCACATGCCCAGATGATGCCACGTATGCACGTCTTGACTAGCACCCAGCCAAGGAATGACCCAACCAAAAAGCTGTGATTGCCATGAATCTATACCTGCGCCCTCGCCATACAAGGCAAAACCGGTGAGCAGCATAAAAAATGAGATTAAGATGTAAATAAACATCGCTAACAAGGCTAAGGGATTGTGTCCGAGATATTTTTTGGGTTCTTTTTCTAAAAATATATACCAGCGGACGTGATACGCCATCCCAGCCCACCATTCCTTATCAAACAACGGGGGCAGAAAAATTTCTCGACTGTGTGTATTTCCTACCAATGCCCAATAAATGCGCACCAGCAAGCCGATGGCAAATATATAACCAGCGGCAAAGTGCATGAAGCGAATGTAGCCCATTAGAAAATGATTTACAGCTTCACCCCCCATGGAGGGCAATGGACTGGCGATAAGGTAGCCTGTCACCCCTAGCACCACAATCGCCAAGGCGTTAATCCAATGCCAGAGGCGTATTGGCACTTCATAGACGTAAACCGGTTCTAGTGTTGTATTTTGGATGCTCATATTGCCTCCTGAAGCGTTAAAAAAACGATGTACACAGCTCCCCGCTTGAAACTTGCTCTCAGGGATATTGATTAAGGAATGACGACAAATAAATACTGAAAACTCCGAAAAGCTTTTTTACTCCATAGTAAAATCAATGAGTTATGAGAAACCACTCTACCTAAAATCAACAACTTACAGACTTTTTCGGAGTTCTCAGAATAAATAATGTCGAAAAACCTGACCGGTCTTAAAGACCTGTCAGGTTGGCTTTAGGCTTTAATGATCTGAACCTGTATATACTTTGCGCGGTGATATTTTCGGATTTTCGATGTAGGACACTTGACCTGCCAAGCTACGGACTTAGCACTACCAGAATCGGAAAAGTTTACCGCCAGCAGTATATACTTTACACGGTCATGTTTTCGGATTTTAGATTCAGAGTGCTTAACCTGCCAAGCTACAGACCTAGCACTACAAAATCGGAAAAATTCACCGCCAGCAGTATAGTTTCTACAGTGACTAACGCACTTTTACTGTGGTTAATTCTTTTTTGTCCGGTGACATTATATGCGTTGAACACGCCAGACAGGGATCAAAGCTGTGTAGGGTACGCAGAATTTCCAACGGCTGGTCGGCAACTGCTAATGGGGTATCCAAAAGTGATGCCTCGTATGCGCCAATCTGACCTTTGGAATCGCGTGGCGAGCCGTTCCATGTGGTCGGTACAACTGCTTGATAATTATCAATTTTACCGTTTTTAATCAGCACCCAATGTCCTAACGCGCCGCGTGGTGCTTCGGTAAAACCTACGCCCCTCGTTTCTGCCGCCCAGCTATCAGGCTCCCATTTTTCGGTATTTGCCGTCGCGCTATCCCCCGCTTTGAGATTGGCAAGCAGTTTTTCGTAAAAATATTTCATTCGGTGCGCCGACCAAGATGCTTCCAGACCACGCGCCGCAGTGCGTCCTAAAGTGGAGAAAATCGCTTGTAATGGTAAGCCTAAATCGCTAAGCACTTTATCTACCGGCTCTTTAAATTCCGGTTTATTTTGCGCATAGCCGATAACATAGCGCGCCAGCGGTCCTACTTCCATTGCATGACCGCGCCAACGCGGTGACTTGATCCAGGAATATTTGCCTGCTTCATCCAGATTCTCAATGTTGGTTTTGCTGCCTTTAGTGTTTGCGCCCAACTCAAAATGTGGCTCAGTGATACCGTCCCACGGATGTAAGCCTTTGCTTTCATCCGGGTATTGATACCAAGAGTGATTCACAAATTCTTGTACCTGTTCGGGATCGGCGAGATCAATCTCGTGGATAGTTGACAGATCGCCATTGATAATTGCCCCGCGTGGCATGAGCAGATTTTCTGCGCTGTAATCATTCGCACGATCTGGGAACTCCCCATAGGACAGAATATTTTGAGAAGCTAAACCGCCGCCATACGTCCAATCTTTGTAGAAGCTGGCGATGGCAAGCAAATCAGGAAGATAGACTTGATCAATAAACTGAATAGTCTGGTCAATGATAGAATTCACCAAATTCAGACGCTCCATATTTACCGCACCCACAGCCCCCGTGCCATCCAGATTGATGGCACAAGCCATCCCGCCCACTAACCAGTTTGGATGCGGATTTTTACCCCCAAACACCGCATGAATTTTGACAATTTCTTTTTGAAAATCAAGTGCTTCTAAGTAATGCGCAACTGCCATCAGGTTGGCTTCCGGCGGCAGCCTGTAGCCAGGACTTCCCCAATAACCGTTCATAAATGGACCGAGCTGACCGGATTCAACGAAGATTTTAATGCGCTTTTGCACATCAGAAAAATATCCCACCGATGATTTTGGCCATTTCGATAGGCTTTGCGCCAAATCCGCAGTCGCTTTAGGATCGGCTTTCAATGCGTTGATCACATCAACCCAGTCGAGCGCATGTAAGTGGTAAAAATGCACTAGGTGGTCGTGCGCATATAACGCCAACTGCATCAAGTTGCGGATAGTATTCGCGTTGTCAGGAATGTTAATGCCCAAAGCATCTTCTACAGCACGGACAGAAGTCAAGGCATGTGTGCCGGTGCAAACGCCGCAAATACGCTGGGTAAACGCCCAAGCATCACGCGGGTCTCGACCTTTCAAAATCACCTCTAAACCACGCCACATGGTACCGGAGGAGACGGCGTTCTTAATCGTATTATTGTCGTCCAAATCCACTTCAACGCGGAGATGACCTTCTATGCGGGTAACGGGATCAACAACTAAGCGACTCATATTCTCACTCCCTTATGATTCGGTGGTATCTTCTGTTTTTTTTGCGGAATGCTTAAGGGCACTCGCTACTGCGTGTACGCCAATCGCTCCAGCCGCAACGCCTGCGGCGACCATGCCGATCTTGTCGGCATTGGCTTCCGCGCCAAAGACTTTAATATTGCTGAGACGTTCGTAAAAAGGTTGCTTATCCCAAAAGCCATCTTCCGAACACCCTATACAACCATGACCGGATTGAATCGGGAAAGAAGTGCCAGTATTCCAGCCCACTGTAGAACAGGCATTGTAAGTCGTTGGTCCTTTGCAACCCATTTTGTACAAACAGTAGCCTTGGCGTGCGCCTTCGTCATCCCAAGATTCGACGAATTGCCCGGCATCAAAATGTGGACGGCGATAGCATTTGTCGTGAATACGTTGGCTATAAAACATTTTCGGGCGACGCTGGCTATCCAGTTCAGGGAACTTACCAAAAGTCAAGATATAGGTTAAGACACCGGTCATCACTTCCGCAATCGGCGGACATCCCGGCACACGAATCACCGGCTTGTCAGTGATGACTTTATGCACCGGTGTAGCTTGGGTCGGGTTTGGTTTCGCCGCTTGCACGCAACCGTTAGAGGCACAAGACCCCCAAGCAATGACCGCCATCGCATCTTGGCAGGTGTGTTTCATCTGCTCAACAAAGGGTTTGCCGCCGACAATGCAATACATGCCGTCTTCGTTTAAGGGCGGGTTGCCTTCAATGGCGACAATATAGCGACCTTTATACTTTTCCTGAGTTTCACGCAAGCACGCTTCCGCCTGATGACCAGCGGCAGCCATGATGGTGTCGTCATAATCTAAGGAAATCATTGATAACACGACATCGCTGGCTAACGGATGGGCGGAACGAATAAAGGACTCAGTACAGCAAGTACACTCTAAGCCGTGCAACCACAATACAGGAATGCGCGGTTGCGTCTCCATTGCCTGCACTACTTGACTAACCATACTAGGAGCAAGACCTAATGACGCAGTGGTCACGGTACAAAATTTAAGAAAATCGCGGCGGCTGATGCCTCTGGCTTGCATAGCCGCATAAAAAGTGTCTTTACGAGCAGACATAATAGTGTTGCCTCCTTTGGTGTTTGGCACTATGCGGATGCTTGCGTGTATTTACAGACTAACTTTGCAGACAGCCTCTACACGCCGCAAGCCCACCGCCGTCGCTGCGGGAATTTTTTCTCAAAAATTTGTGAATTAGGTTAACAAACAAGTCAAAAAGCAACGCCCTCACCTAAGTGCTATAGCAATACGATTGGGCAATTTATACTCATACCCGCCAGAAACTGCATTTTTTACTTCATCAGGTTTACTGCAACTGCTTGAGTTTTCAGTACTTAATCAAAATCCCTGAGAGCAGTTTCAGACGGGTATAAAGCTGCCTAAAGCATTGACGAACTGCCAATGCAATTAGGGTAAACGGCAATCAGCAAAAAATCAATTACAAATAGTGTGGTTTTTTGTAACCTCTCAATACCTCATGAGCGGAGCCGCCATTTCAACCAAACGCTCCCGAGCAGGTCAGATAAGGGAGGAATTTCGCCAATACCTTTGCAAATGGGCGTAATGTATCTCGGCATGGTTGTCCCAACTCGCTTCGGGTTACTCCTTGTTAAGTAGAAGTAGTTGAAAAAGTTATTTTAATGATTGCAATCAATAGGTTAGCTTGCATCTTAAGAAAGAACTTATCAACAATGTTAATCAATAGGTTAAAATTGTGCGTTCTGCGAAAAATCCACTTCTCAGACAGCTTACGCAGTTTTTCAAGCCCACGACAATTGAGTAATCTAAAAAATTGACCGAGAAGTATATAACGACCTCACGTTAGGTGGTTGGTGCTTTTTGCTGCGAAACATCAGTGAAAACATGACAATATTCTGTTACTCTTATTTTGCAACTGACAAAAAACAGGTGGATACATGCACAAACACACCGCCACAACACTGGTTTTAGGCATAGGAAATATTCTATTATCGGATGAAGGCGTAGGCGTGCATCTGCTTAATTACTTAGAAAAACACTATGATTTCCATCAAGTCAAATTTGTTGACGGCGGCACTTTAAGCTTTACTCTCGCCACACTGATTGAAAATACAGAAAATCTACTGGTTCTCGATGCGGCACAATGGCAGCAAATGCCTGGCAGCATTCGCATTTTACACAATGAAGCAATGGACAGTTTCTTAAGCAAACCGAGTTTAAGTGTACATGAGGTCAGTCTAGTTGATTTATTTGACATTGCCCGCTTAACGGGACATTTTCCTAAGCGACGTGCTTTAATTGGCATTCAGCCCGATTCTTTAGACTGGGGCGATCAACCCACAGAAAAAGTTGCGCAAGCTATTCCCCTTGCTGCACAACAAGCAGCGGAACTGATTCAAACTTGGCAAACCAACAAACCTGACAGGTTTTAGAACCCGCTCAGGCTTCACAACGGCAACTCATTATGCAACCGTTAGACAGCATCAATATCAAAGTTGAAACCATTTCAGAGAATCTGGAAACAGGCAATGTAACCCCCATTCTTCATCAAATCCGCCATGCTATAGAACAATTGTTAGCACAAAACGACACCATGACGATTGACCTAAACGCCATGCCTTTCGCCCCTGGCGAAAAAGACCAGCTCCAAGCCATTTTAGGCGAAGGCGAAATCAAAGCACAATTAAATGCTTTAGGCAAAAGCGAAATTTATGAAACCCAATATGCCAGCGTATGGTGGGTAGCACATTACAATAGTAATGACAATCTAATGGGGCAGTTTATAGAAATAACTTGGTTGCCTGAAATACTAAGAAGCCAAGCAGAAGATGTAGGACATGCCTTATCTCAATTAACGACTTTATGTAAAACAACACAGTAGAGAATTGTGTATCACCGTTCACGCTCCTCTACGAACACTCAGTGAGTTACACGAGGCAATCGACCTTCACAGCGATCAAAGCAGGGGGGACTGAACGGTTACGTAGCGTCCATGCTCAATAGATGACCGCCGAGAAAATGATACTCACCAAGCACGCCCTCGCTATGTGCTGTTTCGCGGGCTAAACACAAAAAGAGAATGCTATGAAATTTTTTTTAATCTTTGCTTGGATTTTAGCAAGCCCATTCATTTTCGCTAATGATCGGTGGTATCCCCCTAACACTGATTATTACCAGCCTAGACAGGCTCCTGTTACAACACTCACTAGCCCGTCTTGCAATAAAACAGATGAAGCTCTAAAACAATGCTCGCAAGAATTGGAAAAATTAAAAGACGAGTTAAAAACACAAACCAATTACCAAACTGAACGCGATGAATTAAACAATAAACTAGAACGGAGAGACGTTAAGTTAAAACAATTAGAAATAGAAAAGCACAGTTATCAGCAGCAGATTCAACAATTGCAATTTGAAAACACGAGGCTAAAACAGTTTATGGACATTATAGGACTATTACTTTTAACGGGTGGTGTTGGTAGTGGTGCATGGTACTTAAAAAAACGTCGCTTAGTTAAACCTAAACCCCGACAACTAAAGGCGCAAAGCGGTACAAAGGTGATGCGGTATTTCAACGGCACATTGCGCCCTGACGTACCAGCAGACATTAACACGCAATTTCAACAACAGTTATTAGATCGCGTTAAACAAAAACAGGCGTGGGACGCTACACAAGAACAACACGTAAAACAAGCATTGGAAAATTTAGCGGCTACTGGTGGCAATGCTAACAGCCAAATTGCTGCGTTTTTGATGGATTTCTGGTGTCCTTTGTTGGCGTGTTACGAGGCGGATACGCAAAACTGGACATGGTTTAAGGCGCGTTTTCAAGCAGTCTGCCCCCAACATTGGCAAGTTGAGATTGATACGCCTCATCTCATCGGCAAAGCTTTTACCGAAGTGGTCAATCAAACTGACAACATGCTGCAACAAGGGCAACAAGTTAAAGCTGTGGTGCGTCCGGGGATCGCGCTGCGAGACCAGCAAGGCAATTGCCAAGCGGAGCGCAAAGCTTGGGTTGAATTGCACTAAGGAATGCCCGTCTTTAAGCAGCACAGACTATCAGATACAAGGTTTAGATTAAGCAGGAGCAAATGATGCCACATGAAGTGACCCTAATTACCACTATTGCCACTAGTCTTGGGCTTGCCTTTGTACTCGGCTTTATCGCCGCCCGCTTAAATTTACCCATCTTATTGGGGTATCTGCTGGCGGGTGTGTTGATAGGACCTGCCACCCCGGGTTTTGTCGCTGACATGGGCTTATCCAGCCAATTGGCTGAAATCGGCGTAATGTTGTTAATGTTCGGCGTGGGGCTGCATTTTTCCATAGATGATTTACTAGCCGTGCGCAAAATTGCCGTCCCTGGCGCTCTGTTGCAAATCATCGTCGCCACCTTTCTGGGAATGCTGGTAGCGAACTTTTGGGGCTGGTCACTGAGCGAAAGTTTGGTCTTCGGCTTGTCATTGTCCGTCGCCAGTACCGTTGTGCTGTTGAAAGCCTTAGAGCAGCAAGGCATCTTAAAATCCATCAATGGGCGCATCGCTGTGGGTTGGTTAATTGTTGAAGATTTAGTCATGGTGTTAGCCTTGGTGCTGCTGCCCTCGTTCGCGCCCTTCTTAAACAATCAAGCAACAACGCTATTGGATGTCAACATTTTGCTGACCTTGTTGCTTACTTTGGGCAAAATCGCCGTCTTTATCGCGCTCATGCTGGTTTTCGGGCGGCGTTTCTTCCCTTGGTTATTGTGGCAGGTGGCGAAAATCGGTTCGCAAGAATTGTTTACCTTGTGCGTCATTAGCGCGGCGGTCGGCATTGCTTATGGCTCTGCCAGCTTGTTTGGCGTGTCTTTCGCGCTCGGCGCATTTTTCGCCGGCATGATGATGCGCGAATCGCAGTTAAGCCACCGCGCCGCAGAAGGTTCATTGCCTTTGCGCGATGCTTTCTCAGTATTGTTTTTCGTATCCGTAGGGATGTTGTTTGATCCCAGCGTACTGGTGCAACAACCGATAGCCGTATTAATCACTGTCGCCATTATTATATTTGGCAAATCGCTCGCCGCCTTTGCTTTGGTGCTGGCTTTTCGCTATCCGTTAAACAGTGCTTTAACGATTTCTGCCAGTCTCGCACAAATCGGCGAATTTTCTTTTATTTTGATGGGGTTAAGTGTTGCATTAGGATTGTTTGCCGAAGACAAGCAAAGCATTATTTTAGCCGGTGCCATCATTTCTATTGCCTTAAACCCCTTTGTTTTTAAGTTTGTTAAAGTTCTGGAAATCTTCATACAACGCTATATCAAAACAGCCCGCAGTCGCTTGGTGCGTAAATTAGTCGTGCGAGCAGACCCCTTAGCCGAATTACCCATGACTAAAGAAACCAAACATCTTGCCGGGCATATTGTCTTGGTGGGACATGGGCGCGTCGGGCGGCGCATTGCGGAAGCCCTGTCAGAACATGATATTGCTATGGTTGTGGCAGAACAAAACCGTGAACAGGTGACACAGCTACGTGCTGATAACCGTCATGCAGTGGCGGGTGACGCGGCAGAAGCGGCTGTATTAATTCAAGCCCATGTTGCGCAAGCAGCTATGTTGGTGATTGCCATTGCTGACATTGTGCGCGCCCGCAAAATGATAGAATTTGCGCGGATGCTGAATCCCGATATCGAAATCCTAGTGCGCACACACAGCGATGAAGAAATGTCTTTGCTAGAAAAAGAGCAGGTCAACCGCGTATTTTTTGGTGAACAAGAATTAGCCCGCAGCATTATTCAGCATATTTTGCAGCAGTTGCCTTCGACCTCCAATCAGCAGTAGGGTTTGCGCCACGTCTTTTGGTGGCGCGAACGCGAATGCTCACCACTCACCACTCACCACTCACCACTCACCACTAACACAATGCAACAGATTTCTCTACAAACTGGTTTGCTCAGCATCTACAGTGATGCCCCTGAACAGCTTTTGCGGTTAAGCGGCTTCGCCTCTAGGGCAAACAAAAAACGCGGTTTTGTGTTTGTCAGCAAGCTGTTAGGCAAACATTATCCATCTCGACCGATGGACATGCAGCAGGCACAACGAGAATTGGCTGAAAAGCTCTTGGCGCAGTTAAGCGAGCGTGCCACGTTGCTCATTGGTTTTGCCGAGACAGCGACGGGCATAGGCTTTGGCGTGTTTGAACAATTACAGCAGCTGGGTTTTACGCAGGCTTTTTACTTACACACCACGCGCTACCGTTTGCAGCAAGAATTATGGCTAGATTTTCAGGAAGAACACAGTCATGCCACTGAGCATTTGCTGTACAAGCCCGTTGAAGCTAAATTACGGGCGCAACTGGAAAAAGTAGAAAATCTGGTGTTACTGGATGATGAATTTTCCACCGGCAATACGTTGCGCAATTTGCTTTATGCCTTGCAGCCACAATTACCCGCTTTGAAAAATGTGTACGGCGCGGCTTTGTTGAGTTGGATGCCTAACCCGCCAACCGATTTGCACTGCATCTGTTTGCATCAAGGGCGTTTTGAATTTGTGCCTAAACAAACAACTTGGACGGATGCGACGGCGGGCGCGGTGGCGCGCAATCCGCCGCCATTGGATGAGATTATCCCTTACAATTTTGGACGTTTTGGAAGCGCCCACTTCAGCCCCGATTACGCCCGTTGGATAGATTGGAAAAGCCTCTTAAATCAACGGGTTTTAGTGTTAGGCACGGGCGAGTTTATGCACCCGGCTTTTGCCCTAGGGCGTTTTTTACAACAGCAGGGCGTGGATGTATGGGTGCAATCCACTACCCGCTCGCCGCTTAATGTCGATGCAGATATTCAAAACCGCTTGTGTTTTTTCGATAATTATCACGAGAACATTTATAACTATTTGTATAACATACACAATTACGACAAAATTGTGCTGTGTACAGAAACCACTCGCCTGCCTAAAAATTTTGATTTACCGCAGCAGTTAGCCGACTATGCGGAAGCAGTATTGCTGGCAGAAGCGCACTGGCTGAATCCGCCGCGCCACTGCGCTAGCCCCTAAGAAACCCCCCAACAAGGAAGACCTTCTAGGTATTAAAAACCTAGAAGGTCTGCTGGAGAAAACATAATGGAAATCTTGGTGTTATATTATTCACGCCACGGCAATGTCGCGCAAATGGCGCGACAGGTGGCACGCGGCGTTGATAGCATAGCTGCTTGTCAAGCGCGCTTGCGCACAGTGCCAGCGGTATCGACCGTGTGCGAAGCAGTCGAAGACAGCATCCCCGCCAGCGGTGAACCCTATGCCCAGATGACAGATATAGAAGAATGCGCCGGCTTGGCACTCGGCAGCCCAACACGCTTTGGCAATATGGCAGCCCCCTTAAAGTATTATTGGGAACACAGCAGCAAGCTGTGGCTGACCGGCGCGATGATAGGCAAACCGGCAGCCGTGTTTACATCTACCAGCAGCTTACACGGCGGACAGGAAAGCACATTACTATCCATGATGTTGCCGCTACTGCATCACGGCATGATAGTGCAGGGGCTACCCTACAGTGAATCTGATTTGCTCACCACGCGCAGCGGCGGCACCCCTTATGGCGCAAGCCATGTAGCCGGTGCGGATAGCAAGCTGCCATTAACGGAAGAAGAAAAACGCTTGTGTCTGGCGTTGGGCAAGCGTTTAGCCGAGACCTGTGTGCGCTTGGCTTAGTCTTGCAAAGTCGCGGCTTTAACCCCACATCGGGTTGCTGAAAAATAGCTTGAGAGGACAAATAATGCCTTATTTTATTTACAAAATGTTGCCTAACAAAAAACTTGAACAGGTAGCAGAACTAGAAAAATTCCGCGCTGCAAAATGGCAAGCGCGAGACTTGCGTGCTGCCATGAGCGCGGAAGATGATTATCAAATTAAAATCATTTTTGCCAAAAACAGCATGGAAGCCCAGTTGTTGCTCAAAGAAGAACGCCAGCCGCGTCCGCTGGGAGATGATTAGCGGCATACTTTGCGCGGTCAACTTCTCCGATTTTCCGATTTTGGCATGCCAAGTCCGTAGCTTGGCAGTCGGATTTGTGCCGCGTCTTTATTGCGGTACAAACATGAATGGTCGGCATCATGTCATTATCCCGCGAGGGATATGAAGGGAGTCCAAAAATGATGCAAATTTACCTGGTTGGCGGCGCAGTCCGCGATCAATTACTCAATCTACCCGTACAAGAACGCGACTGGGTAGTGGTCGGCAGCAGTCCAGCAGAAATGCAGGCGCAAGGCTACCAACAAGTCGGCAAAGACTTCCCGGTGTTTTTACATCCGCAAACCCATGAAGAATACGCCCTAGCACGAACTGAGCGCAAAACCGCCGCTGGTTACACAGGCTTTACCGTACATGCCGCCCCCGACGTGAGCCTAGAAGAAGACCTGATACGCCGCGATTTAACCATCAACGCCATGGCACAAACCGCCTATGGCGACATTATCGATCCCTTTAATGGGCGCGAAGATTTACAAAGCGGCTTGTTGCGCCACGTCTCACCCGCCTTTGTTGAAGACCCCGTGCGTATTTTGCGCGTCGCCCGCTTTGCCGCCCGTTTCGCACAGTTTGGCTTTCGTGTCGCACACAGCACACACGCACTGATGAAAAAAATGGTCGCCAACGGCGAAGTTGATGCCCTAGTGCCAGAGCGCGTATGGAAAGAACTTTCCCGCGCATTAAACGCAACCCATCCAGAAAAATTTTTCAGCGTACTCCAGGCTTGCGGTGCTTTAAACCGCATCCTGCCGCCGCTTGCGCAGCTATTTCCCGCCACCGAAAACGGCAAACATCGCGCCGTCGCGCCGCCGCCCGCTTTGCAAACCCTGATTGCCGTCAGTCAACGCAGCCAAGACCCGCGCATCCGCTTCGCCGCCCTCTGTCAACATCTGCCTTTCGCCGAACTCAAAAGCCTGTGTCAGCATCTGCGCGTTCCCCATGAGTATGCCGAACTCGCGCAACTGCTTGCGCAACATTTTCCGCTTTTGCAGCAAGCCGACCGCCTAGACGCGCCCGCCTTGCTAGAAGCGTTAGAAAAACTCGACGCATTGCGCCGCGCAGCGCGTTTTGCCCTACTCATGCAAGCCAGCCAAGCCCTAGCCCCGGACGCACAAACTGCTTGGCAACGCCTGCAACAAGCCAAACAAGCCGCCGCGCAAGTAGAAGCACGCCCGCTGGTGGATTTAGCCACAGCGCAAGGCTTAAAAGGCATCGCCATTAAACAACTTTTACAAGCAGAACGGGTACGCGCAGTCCAAGCAAGCTGCGATACTAAAACAGATGGTTAAAGTTGCCACGTCCGCGTACAATAAAGCCCTTTTTCATGTCACAGGGAGGTGAAGCACAATGTATTTTGGCACCGCGATAGCGAAAAATTTATTATGGATGCTAGTGCGTTTTTCCGCGCTACCTTGGCTTATTCGAGAAGTTTTGCAGCGCAACAAAGCCGGCATTGTGGTTTACCATGAGCCCAATCCCCAGTTGTTTCGCAAACATGTGCGCTATTTGCACAAACACTACAATCTCATCAGCCTATCTCAATTAGTGCAAGCTATTCATCAGCAAAATTGGTCAAACATGCCGCAAAAAGCACTGGTTATCACGATTGACGACGGACACAAAGGCAATTACGCCTTGCTTGACATCATCCGCGAGTTTCAACTAAAACCCACCATTTTTGCCTGTAGTCATATTGTCGATACCCATCGCCATTATTGGTGGAAGAATGCGTATTCTAACAATGCTCACTTAAAAACCCTGCCGCGAGAAGAAATGCTTAAATGTCTGCATGATGAAGTAGGTTACAGCCCCAAAAGAAGCTACACCGAACGCCAAGCCCTCAGCCGTGAAGAAATACAAGCTCTACAAGCCGTTGGCGTTGATTTTCAAGCGCACACTTGCTACCACCCGATTTTACCCCATTGCAGCAGCGCAGAAAGCTGGCGAGAAATTAATGAATGCAAACACAAACTAGAACATCTAACCCATAAACCCGTAGAACATTTTGCTTATCCCAACGGCGATTATTCTGAGCGGGACATTAAACAGGTTAAACAAGCAGGTTATCACTCTGCTCGTAGTATGGATTTTGGCTGGAATACATTAAATACTGATGTATTCAAATTGAAAGTTTTAGAAATTAATGAACAAGCCGGTATTAACAAATTAGTCGCACAACTCAGCGGCATTTTTTATTGCTTCAAACCTAACGGTTAAATAGGGTTATGACATGATGCACAAGCAACAACCTCATTTGTCTTTAGCTTATCTCACGACAGACTTCCCCGTCTTTAGTCATACATTCATTTCGCGTGAAATCAATGGACTAGAAGAATTAGGTGTAGAAATAAAGCATCTGTCTATTCATACGCCCCATCCTTCAGACATCTCAGATGAAGATGCACATTTCAAAGACAAGGTGTTTTATATTTTTCCCTTAAATAAAAGTAATTTTATACAAGCGCATCTTGAATTTTTCTTCAGAATGCCACACCAATACTTCTATTGGATGTATTATGTCGTTTCTCGTTCAGAAACCAAATTTATTGACCGCATTCGTTGTTTTTATCATTTTGCCGAAGCCGTTTATTTAGCCAAAGAAGTTAAACGACAAAACATTAAACATATTCATGCCCATTTTTTTCAAGGCAACGCCACCATTGCCATGATTGTATCTAAGCTACTCGGCATCAGCTACAGTATCACCGCACATGGCAGTGCCTTATTAGTTAATCGGATATTGAATAAAGAAAAAATCCAACATGCTAAATTTATTATTGCCATTTCCCAGTACAATAAAAATTTCATGCTCAATATCAATCCCGATTTTGCTAAAAAAGTATTTGTGGTACATTGTGGCTTAAAATCAGACAGCTTTCCACCCGCCCCGCCGCGCAATAATCCGCTCTTTACCTTGCTAGCCATTGGACGCATGGTATGGGAAAAAGCTTATCAATATTTAATTGAAACCTGCCGTATTCTGCGCGATGAAGGCATAGCCTTCCGCTGTTTATTGATTGGCGACGGAGCAGAACGCCACAAATTAGAACAACTCATTAAACAATATCAACTAGAACAGCATATTCAATTGCTCGGCACAGTTTTGCAAGAGCGTATTCAAGACTATTACAATCAAGCCGATGCTTTTATTCTTACCAGTATCAGCGAAGGCATACCCATTGTCATTATGGAAGCCATGTCAAAACAACTGCCGGTGATTGCTTCTGATATTACCGGCATTCCCGAATTGGTTGAAGACGGTGTTAGTGGTTACTTAGTGCCTTCTAAACAGCCACAAGCCTATGCTGATGCGGTAAAAAAATTAATCAATAATCCTCAGCAATGTGTGACAATGGGCAAAAAAGGACGAGAAAAAATTCAAGCTGAATTTGATATTGACACAAACATTCAACAACTGTACGAGATTTACCATACACAATTAAAGGAGATAGCCGTTGATTAAACACGCAAAACTAGCCTTATGTAGTGCATTAGGTTTGGCTTTAACTGCCAACAGTTTCGCCGAGCAAAGCGCAGTAGCATTAAACAGCGATACAGATAAACTCAGTTACAGCTTTGGTTATAATATTGGCAACAATTTAAGCCAGCATAACTTAGAACTCAACTATGAAGCTCTACTACAGGGCATTAAAGATGGTGCCACAGAAAACCAAGCGCTGATGAGTGTTTCAGAAATGAATGAAAGCGTTTCCGCCTTTCAAAGAAAAGCTTTAATGGAACGCGCCGAAAAACAAGCAGCAGGAGCCACCAAAAATCAACAAGCCGGAGAAGCTTACTTAAAAGAAAATGCCACTAAAGAAGGTGTAGTGACATTAGCCAGCGGTTTGCAATACAAGGTTATTGAAAAAGTTGAACAAGGTGCTTCACCTAAAGCCCACGATACAGTCAAAGTACATTATCGCGGCACTTTAATTGATGGTACCGTGTTTGACAGTTCTTATCAACGCAATGCACCCGCTACCTTCGCTGTCAATCAAGTCATTAAAGGTTGGACGGAAGCCTTACAATTAATGAAAGTCGGCGAGAAATGGCAACTGGTAATCCCTTATCAGTTAGCTTATGGCGAACGCGGGAATCCGCCAAAAATTGCACCTAAATCAACCTTATTGTTTGATGTAGAGTTATTGGAAATCCAATCACAGTAATTACGGTAACAGCCCGGTAGGGTGCACGACATCTTTTCGTCGCGCACGCGATGATGGCAGCACATCGGGCAGTCGAACGGGCGGCGACCATCTTTGTCGTCGCGCACGCGGGATGTTGTCATTCGCAAAAACGGCGAAAAGTGGGAAGTGCATCTTTTCGTCGCGGATGCGGGATGATGGCGCGCTGCCGAGCATTCGCGTTCGCGCCACAAAAAAACGTGGCGCAAACCCTACCGGCCTGCGAGCGGAGTCCGGCGTACCAACAACTGTGCGACGATGTGCTGCGCCTCGCGCTCCGCCGCCGTGTAATCAACCGGAAGCAGTGCCGCCTGGCCGCCGAGCAATTCCTCGACACGCGCACACAGCAAGGGCCAGTGCGCCTGCTCAATGGTGAAATGCCGCCCGAGGTTGAGCAAAGTCGTCTGCTTGACCTTGCCGCCAATGCGCTGTGATTTGACCAGGCGATGCGTGCAGTAGCGCTCGCCGGTCATGGTGTTGCGAGTTGGCGTTTTGCGAATATACATGCCGCCAGAGTAATGCCAAAAGCAGGTAGACGCAATATGCCCGCCCAAATGTTATGGCACTACAATCGGGTTTTCGGCGATTTTAAACGAAAGAATGCGGGGTTTGGAGGGGTTATGGGGGAGGGAATTTGGGGTGGGGTGTTAAAGATGGGCCAAGTGGCACTTGGGAACGAGGGCAAGGCCCGCGTGTGCAAAATGCCGAGAAAACCTATCGCCAAAACAGAAGTCAGCAGCGGCATTTTGCACACCCTAGTGTGTCCTGAAGGAAAGCGTAAGCTTTCCATGCTGCATTAAAGATGAGAGAAGGTCTCTCGATTTCGGCAACCCGATGCTGGAATCAAACC
>CAZOSP010000018.1:0-39463 GCA_964582525.1 uncultured Thiomargarita sp.
GGACTGGGACTGGGACTGGGACTGGGACTGGGACTGGGACTGGGACTGGGACTGGGACTGGAACGGGGACTGGCACTGGCACGGGGACTGGAACGGGGACTGGAACGGGGACTGGCACTGGCACGGGGACTGGAACGGGAACTGGAACGGGGACTGGCACTGGCACGGGGACTGGAACGGGAACTGGAACTGGAACTGGAACTGGAACGGGGACTAGCATCCCGCCCGAACCTATCCCAACCCTATCAGAATGGGCGATGATCCTGCTGTCGCTGTTGCTGTTGTGGGTGGGGATGGGACACACCAGAAACATACGGCGGGTTAAGCAGTAGTCCACTCGCGTACTTTGCCCTCGTTCCCAAGTGCCACTTGGGAATGCGATCTTGACCGCGTTGCGGTCTGTACTAACGGTCCAGCAACGCTGGCAAGGTATGAGTTCCCAAGCGGTGCTTGGGAACTGCGGCGGTGCATTTCTACCCGCACATCTTTGCAGTACAAACACAGCCTGTCGTTCTTATTTTTCCTCATCCGCGACAAAGCGCATCACTTTGCTGTTAATACAATAGCGTTTGCCGGTGGGCGGCGGACCGTCGTCGAATACATGACCGAGGTGAATCCCTGAACTGGTGCTACGTACTTCAACACGTTTCATGCCGTGACTGTCGTCTTCGTGAAGCGTCACCGCGCCGTCAATGGGTTGGAAAAAGCTCGGCCAGCCGCTGCCGCTTTTGAATTTGTTGTCGCTGCGAAACAACGCCGCGCCAGTAATCGGATCGACATAAGTACCGGTTTCCTGGTTATCCAGTAACGAGCCGGTAAAAGGTCGCTCGGTGCCGTTTTCAAAGGCGATGCGGATTGCTTCATCGCTCAGCGTGTGATAGCCAAACCATTCCCAAAAGCGTTTGCTTTCGCCGTTGTAACCCGTGTAGCGGCTGACTTCTTTGCCGTCGCGGAACAGCACGATAGTTGGGGTTGCCCACACCGCTTTTTGCAGCGTCCAACCCGCAGGCGGTTGTGGCGAAAAAGTCGCCACAATCGGGATTTCCGCTGTCCAATGTTCAAGAATCTGTTGTTTGAATAATTCGCAAAACGGACAATGCGCCGCCTCGAATACCACCAACTGCCGGTCGTTTGACAACGCGGCGGAATCAAGCGGCTTGATCGCGCCGCCCGCCGCGATACCAGACGGAAATTTAACCCCGCTGCCGCCCAATCCGCAATAGCCGTTGGGATTTTTCGCCAAGTAATCCTGGTGGTAATCTTCCGCCGGATAAAATACCTCAAGCGGCGCGATTTCGGTGGTGATTTTCGCGTAACCGGCTTTGTCCAAAGCCTTTTGATAAGCATCGCGGGTGATGAACGCCACCTGTTTTTGCGCATCGTTGGTGTAATAAAGCGCGCTACGATACTGCGAACCGACATCATTACCCTGGCGATTGCCTTGCGTTGGATCGTGATTTTCCCAAAACGCGATCAAGATGTGTTCGGCGGAAGTCTGCGCGGGATCAAACGTGACTTTGACCACTTCCGCGTGATTTTTCCGCACATCGGGATTCTGTTCGGAAAAAATCACTTTGTGATAGGTCGGGTCTTGATATTCCCCGCCAGCATAGCCGCTCACTGCGTCAAGCACGCCAGGCAGTGCCGCCATGCGTTTTTCCGCGCCCCAAAAACAGCCCATGCCCAACACAATCGACTCGGTTTGTTGGTTTGTGTGCATCATTCCTCCAGTGTCGTCTGCATTGACGATAGATAGCCAATAAAGCCTGAATAAACCCAGCGCAACCAGTAACACGCTGATTAGAAATAAAAATAACCTGATTTTTTGAGGGACGGCGACGCGCGCTTTTGTGTTGAATTGCATGTTGGCTTTCCTTTAAGGTAAGTGCAGAATGACAGAAAATGAGCAAATTATCAGCTTATAGCAACAGAAAAAAACAAGCCATGGTCGAGTAGCCCCAAGCAACTTCGCCTTGAGGCTCTCACAGAACCGAACGCGAAAGGCTCGCTTCATTCGGCTTATCATTTGACCTGTTTAATGTATCATCAATCCGCGATGAGCTTTGGGTTTTTCCTCTGAAAGCTGATAACTCTTCGCGCCTCAGGGGCGGCACCCGTGCAATAAGGGTGTTGAGCGAAGAATCGTAGTATCATAACGCCATTCATCAAAGCCTGCTTAACACAGCGTACTGTGATGGCGTGAATGGATACGCGAGGGTACTGCTGGGCTGCTGGGGTTGTCAGACGAAGGATTTTTTGCTATCAATGCTACTCTTTCATTGAGCTGAAATGATGCCGCGCCGCGCCAGACACCACTCAATTCTTACTTGAATACCAACATATATTTTTGAGACCATGAATACTCAATCCAAACTTGAATGGAAATCCATGCAAAATAGTCGTATTAGCTTTATTGGCGGCGGCAACATGACGCGCAGCCTGATTGGCGGTTTGCTCAATAACGGTATTAACGCGCAGCAACTTAAGGTTGCCGACGTAAACGCGCAGCCACTGGTCGCCGCCCATTTTCCAATAGAAATTCACACCGATAACCGCGAGGTGTTGCAACAGACTGATGTGGTGGTGTTGGCAGTCAAACCGCAGGTACTCCCCGAAGTTGCTAAAGCTATCAGTCCGTATATTCCTAAACCCGCGCCTTTGTTCATTAGCATTGCCGCCGGTATTTGCTCGACTGACTTAAACCGTTGGCTGGGGGGGGTGCCGCTGGTGCGCGTCATGCCGAATACGCCTTCGCTGGTACAAAGCGGTGCAGCCGCTTTGTTTGCCGGCGATATGGTGAGTAAGGCGCAAAAAGAGCTGGCAGAAACTATTTTACGGGCGGTGGGGTTGACTGTTTGGCTGGAGGAAGAAAAGTTAATGGATGCTGTGACAGCCTTGTCGGGCAGCGGACCGGCTTACTTTTTCTTGCTCATGGAAGCCATGCAAAACGCCGGCGTGAAACTGGGATTATCCGCCGAACAAGCCCGTTTGCTGACCTTACAAACTGCCTTTGGTGCAGCAAAAATGGCACTTGAAAGCCGCGAAGATGCGGCGACTTTACGCGCTCGCGTGACCTCTAAAGGCGGCACCACAGAGCAAGCGATTAACGTTTTAGAAGCGCATCATTTTCAGGATTTACTCGAACAAGCCATCACCGAGGCACAGCAACGCTCGGCAGCATTAGCGCAAGAACTGGGAGAAGTTTAATGGGCTATTTAGCACAGGCAGGGGCATTTTTAATCGATGTCATTTTCGGCATAGCCATTTTTATTTTAATGCTGCGCTTTTTAATTCAATGGACTAATGTGGGTTTTAATCATCCCTTGACACAGTTTTTATATCAAGCGACCAATCCCGTGTTGCAGCCCTTACAGCGCGTTATTCCGCGCTGGGGACGTGTCGATCTCGCCTGCTTGTTGTTGATGTTAGCACTCAAAATTGTCGCCATTATGCTGCTGGGTTTGTTCTTAGGGCAGAACTATGGTGTCATCGGTTTAGTGATCGTGGCTTTTGCTGAATTATTCAGCACTCTGATCTATGTGCTGATGTTTTCCATCATCATCCAAGTCATCTTAAACTGGATTAATCCCGATCCTCTCAATCCGGTGTACAGCTTTGTATCGCGCCTAAATGATCCGCTAACCCTGCCGCTGCGCCGCCGCCTCCCGTTGTTTCATGGCATTGATTTCTCGCCGCTGGTTGCCATCATTCTGCTGCAACTGGCTTTAATACTCATCGTCGCGCCGCTCACCCATGTTGGGCAATCACTCTAACCCCGCACCAGACCTGATACCTGTCCGGTCTGGGGTGTGTTTGTTGCCCGCTGCAACGCCTATTCGCCCATTTCTAAACCCAATAAATCATCCATAGTTTCACGCCGCCGCACCAGTTTGACTTGCTGATCATGCACTAAAATTTCAGGCACTCGCGGACGGCTGTTGTAATTGGAACTCATGCTAAAACCATAAGCACCTGCCGAGCGCACCGCCAGTAAATCACCGGCTTGTAGGGCTAATTCCCGTTGTTTGCCGAGAAAATCGCCGGTTTCACAGACAGGTCCGACAATGTCGTAAAGTTGCGTTGGCGCGTCTTCACGCACCTGCACGGGGATGATGGCTTGCCAAGCTTGATACAGTGAGGGGCGAATTAAGTCGTTCATGGCGGCATCCACAATGGCGAAAGATTTGCCGTCTGGCACTGCTTTGAGGTATTCAACTCGCGTGAGCAAAATGCCCGCATTAGCGGCGATGGCGCGTCCGGGTTCGAGCAAAAGGGTGTAAGGCGCATCACCGAGTTTGTCCAGCAGTGCTTGCGCGTATGCCGCGGGTTCAGCCGGTTCTTCTTGGGCATAACGCACGCCTAAGCCGCCGCCCAAGTCCAGATGTTCGATGTTAATGCCCTCTGCTGTGAGGTTGTCAATGAGCAACAACATGCGGTCCAGCGCGTCTAAAAAGGGCGTGATTTGCGTCAGTTGTGAGCCGATATGGCAATCTGCGCCGACAATGCGTAGATGCGGCAATTCAGCGGCGCGGCGATAGACATCCAGCGCGGAATCGACATCCACACCGAATTTGTTTTCTTTTAAGCCGGTGGAAATATAGGGGTGGGTGTTGGGATTAACATCCGGATTGACGCGAATTGAAATAGGCGCGACCTTGCCGCATTCCCCGGCGACTTGGTTAAGACGTTGCAATTCTGCGGCGGATTCTACGTTAAAACTTAAAATGCCCACTTCTAAAGCACGGCGCATTTCTGCGTGGGTTTTGCCCACCCCGGCAAAGACAATTTTGCTTGGCGAGCCGCCGGCACGAAGCACGCGCTCAAGCTCGCCGCCTGAGACAATATCAAAACCCGAACCCAGTTGTGCCAATACCCGCAACACGGCTAAGTTGGAGTTGGCTTTGACCGCGTAACAAATCAGGTGCGGATGTCTGCCAAGTGCGTTGTCAAAAGCGTGCCAGTGGCGTTCTAGGGTGGCTTGTGAATACACATAGCAGGGGGTGCCGAAAGCTTGCGCGATTTCTGTCAAAGGCACGCCTTCAACATATAATTGATTGTTTTGGTAGTTAAAATAATCCATTAGGGCTGTTCTTTTGTGGGGCTGTCGGGGCGGCTGGTGCTGGAGGTTTGGGGGGCAGGCGTGACTGGCTCTTGGGGTAGGTAAAGTTCGCCTTTTTGTCCGCAGGCAGCGAGTAGTGCAAAAAGTCCCAACCACAGCCCGTTCTGTATTAAAATGCGCATCCTAAAAATCCTAATGTTTATAGGTTGTCGAAATCGTTGATGATACCATATTAGCTGTTGCAAGCGATGGCAAGGTGTGTAGCCACTATTTCCCCGGCATCCCCAATCGGAACTCAAACCTGACAGGTCTTGACGACCTGCCAGGTTTTTCTGGGAGGGAAATGAACACTCCACATTGCATTTTTAATGACCCTCAATTTAGCACGGGAGACTAGACTACTCATGACGGAACTCAGTGAATCGGATTTTCACGAACACATTGATGATACTTTAATCGCCATTGAAGAAGCGATAGATGAAGCCAGCTTAAATATTGATTACGAAACCAGCGGCGGCATTTTAACCCTCACTTTCGACGACGATTCACGCATTATCATCAACCGTCAAACCCCATCTCGGCAACTATGGGTAGCCGCCAAAGCCGGCGGCTTTCATTTCAACTACGACAGCGAAAATGGCGTATGGTTGCATGATGCAGACAAAGAAGAATTGTTTTATATGCTAGGTCGCCTGTGCAGTGAACAATCGGGACAAAATGTTAATTTCAATTAGAGAATGCCGTACAAAAACCACTCAGCTTTCATTTCAACAAATAATAGACTTTAGCTATAGAACAATAGCCTAACTAGGAGCAAATCGTGCCACATCCCGCTTTTATCCAAACTCACCAAGAAAAAATTGACAATCTACAAGTCACCTTCACAGCCTATCAACACAAAGTCACCGGTGCGCGGCATTTTCACCTCCAAAGCGATGACAACAACAATGCGTTTTTAGTCGCATTTTTAACCGTACCCGATGATTCCACGGGGGTTGCGCATATTCTCGAACACACCTCCTTGTGCGGCAGCCGTCGTTTTCCCGTGCGCGATCCGTTTTTTATGATGTTGCGCCGCTCCTTGAATACCTTTATGAACGCCTTTACCAGCAGCGATTGGACGGCGTACCCGTTTGCCAGCCAAAACCAAAAAGATTTCAATAACTTGCTGCAAGTGTATTTGGACGCGGCATTTTTTCCCAACTTAAACGAACTCGACTTTGCCCAAGAAGGACACCGCATAGAATTTGCCGAGCCGCATAATCCCGACTCCGATTTGCTCTATAAAGGCGTGGTCTATAACGAAATGAAAGGCGCGATGAGTTCGCCCGTGCAAACCCTGTGGATAGAATTGTCCCGCCTGTTGTTCCCAACCACCACCTACCATCACAACAGCGGCGGCGATCCGTCAGACATCCCTAAGCTCACCCATGCGCAACTGAAAAAATTTCACGCCACCCATTATCACCCCTCCAACGCGGTATTTATGACTTATGGCAATATGCCGGTAGAATCGCATCAAGCCTATTTTGAAGACTGCGCCTTAAAACATTTCCAGCGTTTAGAAGTAGCGCATTTGCGTGTTCCCAATGAACAGCGTTACGCCGCCCCGCTACACAGCGAAGCCGTCTATGCCCTAGACAGCAGCGAAGACGCAGCGCACAAAACGCATATTGTGTTGGCTTGGCTGCTGGGCGACAGCACCGATCCGCGTGACGTGATGAACGCGCATTTGCTGTCCGGCGTATTGCTAGATAACAGTGCCTCGCCGCTGCGTCACGCCTTAGAAACCTGCAAACTCGGCAGCTCCCCCTCGCCCCTGTGCGGGGTGGATACCAGCAGCAAAGAAATGGTCTTTGCTTGCGGCTTAGAAGGCTCTGATGCCGAACAGGCTGACGCAACCGAAGCACTGGTATTAAAGGTGTTGAGCGAAGTCGCAGAACAGGGAATCCCGCAACAACACATTGAATCGGTGCTGCATCAAATCGAGCTACATCAGCGCGAAATCACCGGCGACCATTTCCCTTACGGCTTGCGCCTGATGTTGCAAGCCCTCGCCCCCGCCTTGCATGGCAGCGACCCGATTCGCGCTTTGAACATTGACGCAACCCTATCAGCACTGCGCAAAGACATTGAACATCCTGATTTTATTAAAAATCTCGTCCGCCGTTTAGTGCTAGACAATCATCATCGGGTGCGTTTCGTGATGAAACCCGATGCCAGCCTGAATGAACAGCGCAAGGCACAAGAAAAAGCCACGCTTGCGGCTCTGAAAGCGCAGTTGAATGCTGAACAAAAACAGCAAATTATAGAAAAAACCCAAGCCTTAGAACAGCGTCAAAACACTCCAGATGATGCCGAACTATTGCCCAAAGTGAGTTTGGCGGACGTGCCGGAAGATTTGCACATTGTCAGCGGCGAAACCCGCACACTGCTCAATGCCCCCGCCCGTTGGTACACACAAGCGACAAACGGCATGGTCTATGAGCAGATTGTGGTAGATTTGCCGCCGCTGGATGACGAGTTGTTAGAACTGCTGCCACTGTTTTGCGACAGCCTCACCGAAGTCGGTGTCGGCGAGCAAGACTATCTGACCACGCAACACCGGCAATCAGCAGTGACTGGCGGCATCTCGGCGCGTGCTTCAGTGCGCGGCAATGTTGATAACGTGCAAGCCATACGCGGCTTGTTCATCCTCTCCGGCAAAGCGTTGGCGCGCAATCATGCGCATTTGAGCGACCTGCTGCACAGCACTTTCAGCACAGCACGTTTTGACGAACTCGATCGTTTGCGCGAATTAATCGCACAAATTCGCATTGACAGCGAATCCAGCATTATCAGTCGCGGCAGCGGTTTAGCCATGAGCGCGGCTTGTAGCGGCTTAAGCCCCGCAGGTGCTTTATCACACCGCTGGGGCGGCTTGGCGGGCATTCAATTTGTCAAACAACTGGATGAACGCCTCAAAGCCCCCGCCGAACTGGAAAAATTTGCCCAACAGCTTGAAAAGCTGCGCACTATTTTGCAAGACGCGCCACGTCAATTTCTGCTCATCAGTGAAGCGCAACAACAAGCCGACATGGAAGCCGATTTACAACAACGCTGGGCGCGACAAACACCGCCGCAGCACACCGGCATATTGCAACTGCCGGCAGTGGCGACCACCGTGCGGCAGGGTTGGAGTACCAGCACGCAAGTTTGCTTCAATGCCAAAGCCTATCCGACAGTACCCTATCAACACCCTGACGCGCCCGTGCTGATGGTGTTGGGCGAATTTCTGCACAACGGCTATTTGCACCGCGCCATCCGCGAAAAAGGCGGGGCTTACGGCAGCAACGCGGGTTACGATTCCAACACTGGCGCGTTTCGCTTTTTTTCCTACCGCGATCCGCGTTTACAAGAAACCCTAGAGGATTTTGATAACTCGTTGGATTGGCTACAAAATCATAAACACCAGGCGCGTAATCTCGAAGAAGCCGTGCTGTCTGTAGTCGCCCGCATTGACCGCCCCGGCTCGCCAGCGGGCGAAGCCAAAAGCGCGTTTTTCAGCCACTTACACGGACGCACACCGGAACAACGGCGGCGTTTTCGCAGTGCCATATTGAAAACCAGCGTGGCAGATTTACAGCGGGTGGGGCAGACCTATTTGCAAGCGGACAAAGCCAACATCGCCGTCATCAGCGATGTCAAGCGTTTAGAAGCGGTGGCAGAGTCGTTAGGCTTGGAATTGCTGAAGCTTTGATTCTGCGTAGGGCGGATTAAGGCGCGTCTTTTTGCGCCGTATCCGCCAATCAAAGCTTTTTGCGCCGTTTCCGCTGCGTAGGGCGGATTAAGGCGCGTCTTTTTGCGCCGTATCCGCCAATCAAGGCTTTTTGCGCCGTATCCGCCAATCAAGGATCCATGACTCCAGCTGCTCTCGCCATTGCAACACAAACGCCGCCGCGCTTAGGTGATTTATTGCTGCAAGCCGGTTTAATCAACGAACAAGACCTCAAACGTGGATTAGATTTTCAGCAACGCTTTGGCGGACGCTTAGGCGCGGTGCTGGTGCGCATTGGGGCGATTTCCGAAGATGGTTTGTTGCAGATTCTCAGTCAACAACTGGGTTTGCCGGTATTAGATCAGGCACAAATGCCCTTTGATGCCGCGCCCTTGCTGGAACTGATTGATAGCTCAGGAGTCGAAAAAGACTGGTGGCTGGATCAGCAAATCATTGTTTGGCAACCTAAAGAAATTGATGAAATTCATTGTGTTGCGCGTGATCCATTGGATGATAGCCAGCACGAAATGCTAGAGCGCGTGTTTCACCTGCCCAACTCAACGGAGAGCCGCAGAGTCATTTGGTTTCTCGCTCGCAGTCAGGACATCGACCGCTTGCTGGATTTACTGGAACACAGCGGAGCAGGTGCGGATTTTGGCAATCTTGATGACATCGGGCATTTGCGGGAATTAGCAGAAGGCGCGCCAGTGGTAGAATTTGTCAACAACATGTTGTCACAAGCCATTGATCAGCGCGCCTCGGATGTGCATGTTGAGCCTGAAGAAAAGCAGTTTTATGTGCGTTATCGCGTGGATGGCGTGTTGCGCGAACACTTGAGCTTGCCACGCGAGCGTTTCGATGCGATTGCTTCACGGATTAAATTGATTGCCGGCTTAGACATTGCCGAGCGTCGCCTGCCGCAAGACGGACGCTTAAATATTCGTGTCAGCGGGCAGGAACTCGACATCCGCGTATCGACGCTGCCCGGCGTACACGGCGAATCGGTGGTCATGCGTTTATTGCCCAAAGAACGCGAAACCAGCCGCCTTGAGCAACTGGGTTTTGCCCCTGATCACTTCCAACTGTTTAACCAATGGGTTGCCGAGCCGCACGGTATTATTTTGGTCACAGGTCCTACCGGTTCAGGCAAATCCACCACGCTGTATGCCACACTGGATGCCATCAACGACCGCAAACGCAAAATCATCACGGTAGAAGACCCGGTCGAATACCAACTGCCGCATGTCACCCAAGTGCAAGCGCACAGCGACATCGGCTACACTTTCGCCCACGCCCTGCGTGCCATTTTACGCCAGGACCCGGACATTATTATGATCGGCGAAATCCGCGACCGTGAAACCGCTGAAATTGCTATTCAAGCCTCACTGACCGGACACATGGTACTGTCAACCCTGCATACCAATGATTCGGTGAGTGCTTTTACACGCTTAATTGACATGGGTATTGAACCGTTTTTAGTCGCCACCTCAGTACGCGCTGTGCAAGCGCAACGCTTGGTGCGTGTACTTTGCCGATACTGCGCCACAGCCGCCGAGCCGCTGGCGGAAATCGTTGCGGAAACCCAACGCTTGCTACCGAGCCAACTGCAAGATCAGCCAGCGCGATGGCAGCAAGCCGTTGGCTGCGAACACTGCCAACATACCGGTTATCACGGGCGCGTCGGTATTTATGAGTTGACCTATTTAACCCCTGAATTGCAAAGCCTTGTGCTGCAACGTGCGCGTGCCAGCGAAATGCGTGAAATCGCCAGTCAACAAGGTTATCGCAGCCTGCGCCAAGACGGTTGGATTAAAGCTTGGCAGGGTATTACTAGCGTTGAAGAAGTATTGCGGGTAACCGAGAGCGCGGGGTAAGGCACGGTTAAAATACTCGCAGTCAATTTTTCCGATTTTGGCGTGTCAGGTCTGTAGCTTGGCAGGTTAAGCACCCTGAAGCGAAAATCCGAACCGAAAACGTGTCCGTGTAAAGTCTATAAACCTAATACATCAAACGCACATTATCTGCATTGAGCAGTGTGCGTAAACCTTGTACCAATGCTTCGTTAGGATGCACTCGCCATTCATTCCCTAAATGCAATTCAACTTGCAATTTATCATTGCGTTGATAGTCAATCACAATTGGACACGCCCCTTGTCGATGCGCAGCTAATAATTGCTCTAAATTTTGTATTAACCCATGGGGTGTTTGTGCTTGCTGAATGTGCAAGCGTAGTTGTTTAACATGCGCTGCTCGTGCTTGAGCAATATCTTGAATGCTCTCCGCGCTCATGCTTAAACCGCCACTAAATCTATCTTCTGAGACTTCGCCTTCAACCACTAATAGCGCATCTTTTTTTAATAATTCTCTGTGTTTTTCATACACATCTGAATACATTTTAATCTCTAATCGCGCACTCTTGTCATCTAAAGTAAGAAATGCCATTTTACCGCGACTGGTGTTTTTTAAGCGAACCTCTAACACCAAACCGGATATTTTAACTTTTTGATGGCGTTCTGCTTTTAAGCTATTTAAACGTTTACTGAAATGTTCTAATTCAGCTAAGTATTGATCAATCGGATGTCCGGTTAAATACAAGCCTAAAGTGTCTTTTTCTCCAACCAGACGTTGGTTCTCTGTCCAAATAGCGACTTGTTTGGCATAAGGCTTGTCTTTTTCCTGTTCCTGTGTATCTTGGGGCGCGGCAAAGATTCCGCCAAATAAATCATTTTGTCCCGAAGATTGCGCTTGTGCTTGTTGTTCTGCCATTTTTAAGGCGGTATCCAGTGATGCCAGCAAAACCTCCCGGCTGGCTTGACTGTGTTTATCTAATTCATCTAATGCACCGGCGCGAATTAAACTCTCTAACACGCGGCGATTGCATTTGCGTAAATCAATGCGCTGACAAAAATCAAATAAATCTGCATAGTTTCCATGCTTTTTACGTTCTTCCACAATCACTAATAACGCCGATTCGCCCGCACCTTTGATGGCACCTAATCCATAATGAATGGCATTGGCTTGTTTGACGGCAACGGTGAATTTGTAATCACTGCTATTGATGTGCGGCGGCAATATTTCTAGTTTCATGCTACGACATTCTTCAATTAACATGACTACTTTATCCGTGTTATCCATATCCGCCGATAAGACCGCTGCCATGAAAGCGGACGGATAATGCACTTTCAACCAGGCGGTTTGATAAGACACGAGCGCGTAGGCGGCAGAGTGAGATTTATTAAATCCATATCCGGCAAATTTTTCCATTAAGTCGAAGATGTAAGTGGCTTGCTTAGCATCGACATTTCTTTTGACTGAACCCTGCATAAAAATTTCGCGTTGTTTTGCCATTTCTTCTGGCTTTTTCTTTCCCATGGATCTTCTGAGTAAATCTGCTTCCCCTAAAGAATATCCAGCCAGAACTTGGGCAATTTGCATGACTTGTTCTTGGTAAAGAATGACTCCGTAAGTGGGTTTTAAGATGGGTTCTAAGTCGGGATGCGGGTATTCCACTTTGGCAATGCCGTGTTTGCGGTTGATGAAATCATCAACCATGCCAGATTGTAAAGGACCGGGACGGTACAAGGCGACGAGGGCGATAATGTCTTCAAAACAACTGGGCTTGAGACGTTTAATCATTTCTTGCATTCCGCGAGACTCTAGCTGGAAGACGGCGGTGGTTTTGCCGGATTTTAATAAATCAAAAGTGGCTTTGTCGTCTAAAGGAATGGCGAGGATGTCTAGTTTATTATCGGCATTTTCGATGCGGCGTACATTGTCTAATGCCCAATCAATAATAGTGAGCGTGCGTAGTCCTAAAAAGTCGAATTTAACTAAACCTACGGCTTCTACATCGTTTTTGTCGAATTGGGTGACAACGCTGGTTTCCCCTTCTTCGCAGTAGAGCGGCGAAAAGTCGGTCAGCGGGGTAGGGGAAATGACCACGCCACCGGCGTGTTTGCCGGCATTGCGGGTGATGCCTTCCAGTTTGCGCGCCATATCGAGCAGTTCTTTGACATCTTCTTCATGGTCATAACGTGCTTGCAGTTGCTCTTCTTGTGCTAAGGCTTTGTCTAGCGTGATGCCTAAGTCAAAGGGGATGAGTTTGGCGATTTGATCGACAAATCCGTAGGGATGCCCTAACACCCGCCCAACATCGCGCACCACGGCTTTTGCCGCCATAGAGCCGTAAGTGATAATTTGTGAGACTTTGTCGCGTCCGTAGTGTTGTGCGACATAATCAATCACCCGATCGCGCCCTTCCATGCAGAAATCTACGTCAAAGTCGGGCATGGAGACGCGCTCTGGGTTCAAAAAGCGTTCAAACAGTAGGTCGTATTGCAGCGGGTCAAGGTCGGTGATACTGAGGGCGTAGGCGACTAGCGAGCCGGCACCCGAGCCGCGTCCGGGACCTACGGGTACGCCATGATCTTTTGCCCATTGGATGAAATCGGCAACGATGAGAAAGTAGCCGGGGAAGTCCATGCTGATAATCACTTCGAGTTCGATGTGTAATCGTTCATCGTAGGCTGCGCGTTTGGCTGCTTTGTCTTCAGCAAATAGAAAATCTAGCCGTTTTTCTAAGCCTTCGCGCGCTTCGCGGCGTAAATAATCAGCGGTGCTGAGATCGCCAGTGGGAAATTTGGGTAAGAAATTTTTGCCCAGCGTCATGGTTAAATTGCAACGCTGCGCAATCAATTCGGTGTTTTCGATGGCTTCGGGAATGTCGCTGAAGAGTTCGCACATTTCTGCCGCAGCGCGTAAATATTGCTCGCTGCTGTAGCGGCGCGGGCGTTTGTTGTCGGTGAGCGTGTAGCCGTCGTGAATGCCTACCCGTACCTCGTGCGCATCGAAATCATCGGTAGTGAGAAAGCGTACATCATTGACAGCGACAACCGGCGTTTGCGTGTCTAGGGCAAGATTAACCGCGGCGTGTAAATAATCTTCTTCGTCATCGCGTCCAGTGCGCTGTAATTGTAGATAAAAACGGTCGGGAAAATGTTCACGCCAAAAAGCCAGTTGTTTGATGGCTTGATCGGGTTTATCTGCTAACAGGCTTTTACCTAAGTCGCCTTGATGTCCGCCGGATAAGCAGATTAAGCCGCTGTTCCAGTCATGCAGCCATTCTCGCGCAATCGCCGGTACGCCGAGTTTTTGCCCATGCGTGTAGGCTTTGGAAATCAAGCGCGATAAATTCAAATAACCGTCATAGTTTTGGCATAACAGCACGAAACGGTGCAGTTCTTGATTTTCTCGAATAGATAAATCCGCGCCAATAATAGGTTTAATGCCAGCCTTGTGCGCTTCTGAATAAAATTTGACCAGGGCAAATAAATTGGTGTGATCGGTGACGGCGCACGCCGGCATGTTTTGCGCTGTCAGCTCTGTGAGCAGCGGCTTGACGCGCACTATGCCGTCAATCAAGGAGTATTCGGTATGGACGATCAGATGGATAAAATGGCTTGAAGTGACGCAATCTGTCATTAGATAACCTGCACAATTTAACAAGTAGAAAAAAGTAAGCAGTGATTTTTTGGTGATAGTATAGAGCGATTTTTAACAAAAGTGCGTTTTAGGACTATATCAATGGCTTTGAATAATCAACAGGTACGTCATCTGCGCGGTTTGGCGCATCACTTAAAACCCGTGCTAATGGTGGGCGAGAAGGGCTTAACGGATGGGTTGCTGGCAGAACTGGAGCTGGTGCTGGAAACCCATGAACTGATTAAGGTAACCATTGCCAGTACCGAGCGCGAGGAACGCCATCTGTTGAGTGCTGAATTGTGTCGCCGCAGTGGCGCGGAATTGGTACAAATGATCGGCAAAATCAGTGTATTATATCGCCCGGCTAAAAAACCGCGCTTGCTTTTGCCGAAAAATTAAAGCAGGCTGATACATTGTGTCATATACGCTTTGTACACTACCGTACCTGAAACCTGAAGCTCGGGATTTTGATGAAGTGCTTGCCCTCGTTCCCAAGTGCCACTTGGGAATGTGATCTTGACCGCGTTGCGGTCTATAGCGACGCTGGCAAGGTATGAATTCCCAAGCGGTGCTTGGGAACTAGCAAAACCACGATTTTTCGCAACGGCTTCTATTTTCGGACAGCCTCCTAGAAGGTTTACGCTCGCGCACTTTCTAGCATTATTTTGTGGTCATTCCTAAGTGACTGTGAGATTTTTGTAGGCAGCGATAAACCCGGAAAAAATACATCCCTAAATCTGATCCGTTTATTCTGCTAGGGGCTTTTTACCGCAAGTGCCTAAGTTTCAAAAACAGCAAAAACCAACTAATTGATTATGAGCAACCAAGAACAACTGTCAGAAGAACTTCAGCAAATTATTAAGGATGCGTATGACAACGCACCATTGCCCAGTTCAATAGAGGAACGCCTTAACCAGCTTTGTGAGCGCGTGGCAATGATCCAACAAGAACGGCTGGACCTAGAAATTTCTCTGGAAACCATGACTGAACATGCAGATTCCTTTGAACAACAACTGGTTGATGCACGCGATAATTTGGAGCGTCAAGTTCAAGAGCGTACCCAAGAACTGGCAGAAAAAAATCATTTACTCGAAGAAGAAAAAGCCTCTCAGCGTAATCACTTAAGTTTTTTACGTGCGCTTCTCGACAGCATTTCTAGCCCGATCTTTTATAAAAATCTCGACGGCATTTATTTAGGTTGCAATAACGCTTTTGAAGACATGCTAGGACTGAGCGAAGAACAAATTGTACAGCGCAAAGTCAATGATCTATTTGTACATCATATTGCCGATAAAGATGCCGCCAGCGATGAAGCCTTAAAGCTGAATCAAGCAGCGCAAAGCTACGAAGCCTTTATACGCTACACAGATAGTAGTTTTCACGATTTTATTGTGAACAAAACCGTATTCCATAATGCTGAGGGGAAAATGGCGGGCGTGGTCGGCATTATGGTCGATATTACCGAGCGCAAACATGCTGAAGAAGCGTTGCTGAGAGCAAAAGAAGCTGCCGAACAAGCCAATCATGTTAAAAGTGCTTTTTTAGCGAATATGAGCCATGAATTGCGCACACCGCTCAATGCCATTATTGGTTACAGTGAAATGCTCAGTGAAGACATGGAAGACCTTGGCTGCGGTGAACTCACTGAAGATTTGCAAAAAATCCATGGAGCCGGCAAGCATCTGTTAGGGCTTATCAACGACGTGCTAGATATTTCTAAAATTGAAGCGGGCAAAATGGATGTATTTGCTGAAACCTTCGTATTAAATACCCTAATTCAAGAAGTGATTGCCACCATCAATCCTTTAGTAACAAAGAAAAACAACACGCTTGTATTGAAAAATGCGGATGGAGAGATTGGTAATTTACACGCAGACGTCACTAAAGTACGACAGATTTTATTTAATCTACTCAGCAATGCCGCCAAATTTACAGAAAATGGCACCATTACCTTGTTGATACAACGTGAAACAATAGAAAACATTGAATGCGTTGCCTTTAACGTCATTGATGAAGGGATTGGCATGAGTCAGGAACAAATTGATAAATTGTTCCAACCCTTTACTCAAGCAGATAATTCTACCACAAGAAAATACGGTGGCACGGGTTTAGGGCTAACCATTACCAAACGCTTTGCCGAAATGATGGGGGGTACGGTTGCAGTGACAAGTAAAGAAGGTCAAGGCAGCACCTTTAGCGTCATACTCCCCGCTTATATTGATGACACACAAAAACAAGAAAACCCGATGCCGCCCGAAGTCACTTCACATCCTGAGATGAAAAAAGGCTCGCATGTATTAGTGATTGATGATGATCCCATTATTCGAGAATTACTACAAAACTACGTCAGCAAATTAGGCTATCAAGTCAGTGTTGCTAGTGGTGGCGACGAAGGTTTACACATAGCGCAACAACTCAAACCCGATGCCATTACCTTAGATATAATGATGCCCGGCATGGATGGTTGGATGGTTTTATCCGCTTTGAAAAATAATCCCGAACTGTCCGACATTCCAGTTATTATTCTGTCTATGGTAGAAGAGCGTAATTTAGGTTTTTCTTTAGGTGCGTCTGATTATCTCAATAAACCGGTTGATCGAGAACGCTTATATCGCACATTAGGCAAATACCTTGAGAGCGGCAACAGCAATCAATGGATCATGCTAGTAGAAGATGATGAAGTGACACGTTCTTTACTGGCTTCTTTATTACAAAAAGCCGGTTGGCAAGTACAAAGTGCAGAAAATGGCAAAGTAGCCTTAGAACATCTGAATGTCATAAAACCCGATCTTATTTTAACTGATCTTATGATGCCCGAAATGGACGGTTTTACACTGATTGCCCAGATCAAGGCGCGTCGAGAGTGGCAACATATTCCAGTTGTGGTACTCACTGCCAAAGAAATCAGCCTTGAAGATCGAGAAAAACTCAACCAACACGTCGTGCAAATTTTCCAAAAAAGTACTTACAGCCAAGAAGACTTGCTGAATGAACTACGCGGCTGTTTAGAAACAGCAATTCAGACAGATAATAGTTAAAAACCGCTCTTAAACCTGATTAGCGTCTCTTGCGTTGTATTTTTAAAAAACGCAAACCGGTTAAAAATACCTGCAAGAGATTAAGGCTAGGCTTGCACCTATTATTAATCTCTTCTTCATTTGACTTTAAGAGAGTATATGTTTATGTCAGATAAAGCCGTGTCAGTAGAAATCTTAGGTAATTATCAGGAACAACTGTCAGAAGCGGGTGAATACTTAAATATTGGTTTCGCACCGAGCAATGTCCCGTTAAAAAAACGATGGGAAAATAATGGGTTATCGGCTGATTTTATTGCAGAATACTTTCGTACTTTTTATGTAGGTAAACAAAGCGTGCTGGCACACAAATGCGATGAAATTGAAATTGAAAATTTGCGCGATACGGTCAAATATATTGCTAATGAATTACTGGAAAACGCCATGAAGTTTCAAGATAATTCAGTACCTTATACTGCCCGTATTTTTCTGTCTTTATATGAAGACAAAATTATTTTTTGTGTGACCAATGGCGTTGAACCTCAGCAGGCTGAAAAATTTAAGCAACATGTACGCAATTTATTACACAATGATCCCCAAGAACTTTATATGCAAGTCATGCGCAACAGTGCGCGTGAAGAAAACCAATCTCATTCGGGTTTAGGTTTGTTGAGCATGATATGCGATTATGGCGTGAAACTCGGTTGGAAATTTGAAAACTATCCCGCTCAACAGCAACTAACTATCGTTAGAACAATGGTGACGCTTTTAACTTGAATAGTCATTACTATTCAGTCTTTCTATGCCAAAACCTGTCTGCTTTAAGGGCATAATATAGAGGATTTTTTAATGATTGAAATTAATGCTGAAAAATATCAGGTTAGCTATACAGCAGAAACAGCCGTTGTGACATTCACAGGTTCTTTATTGCTGAATGGCGCGAGTGCTTATGAAAGCATTTTACAACTGCTAAAAGATGCTGCTTGCAAGCAAGACTCTAAGCAACTTATTATTGATATTCGTGAGTTGAAGTTTCTCAATAGTTCCGGCATCAATATGATGACCAAATTTATCATGTATATTGCTGATAGCGATACTGTGCAGTTAGGAATAAAAGTGTGTGCCTACAAAAAAATTGCTTGGCAGGCTCGCCTAGCGATTAATTTGCAGCGATTAATGCCCGCGTTGCAAGCTGAGTTAGTTGAATAGTGCTGACGGATACGGGAAACAATAACCATGAATAGAGACAATAGCAGCCATTTAATTGAAGACCTGACAACTTTGCACGATCAATTAAGTCGTTTGCAAAAAGATAAACAGCAACTATCAACTTCTTTAGAGATCATTACTGAACATGCAGATTTATTTGAGAATCAACTATTTGAGGCACAAGCACAATTAGAGCAACAGGTGAGCCAAAATAGTGCGCAAATACAAGTTACCCAAGAGCAACTTGATAGAGAGAGAAAAGCCAAACAACAACTATTACAAGAACTCAACAATCTCAAGCAGCAATTAATCGTTCTCGAAAAAGAAAAGAAGCACTTAGAAATTTCTTTAGAAACCATCACTGAACATGCTGATTTATTTGAAACACAATTATTAGAAACACAAAACAGTTTAGAGGAAAAAGTTACAAGAAGAACGCAAGAAATTGAAGAACGTAATTTGCAACTTAAAGAGGAAATTCGCCAGCGCTTACGCATTGAAGCAGAATTGCGAGAAAGCAAAGAATCGGCTGAACATGCTAGAGCCATTGCGGAGTCTTCTAATCGTGCTAAAAGTAGTTTTTTAGCCAATATGAATCACGAATTACGCACACCTTTGAATGCTATTTTAGGCTATAGTGAAATTCTTGAATACGAGGCGGTTGATGCAGGTTATGATAAAATTCTGCCGGAAATTAATAATATTAGAATTGCCGGACGACATTTATTGGGGCTGATTAGTGATGTGTTAGATATTACTAAAATTGAAGCGGAGAAACTTGAATTACATTTAGAGCATTTTGATATTAGGCAACTGATTGACAATGTGGCACTCATTATTCGTCCTTCTTTGCGTGATAATCAACTGTATATAGAATGCCCGGATGATATGGGTTGTATGATTGCTGATAGTGTTCGTACTCAGCAAATTTTGCAAAACTTGCTGAGTAATGCAGCTAAATTTACGCATAATGGACACATTACTTTAAGTGTAGAAAAAGATGAATTTCAAATGATTATTTTTAAGATAATGGATACCGGCATTGGTATTCCTAAAGAAAAACTCGCGGGTATTTTTGATGCGTTTTCTCAAGTCGATGATTCTTATACGCGCCGCTATGGTGGCACGGGCATTGGTTTGACCATTTGTCGTCGCCTGTGTCGCTTGATGGGCGGGGACATCATTGTCAGCAGCACCCTAGATGTCGGCAGTACCTTTACCGTGCTGTTACCGGAAGATTGCTCGACGTGTAACCTGTCCTAGCCGCTACAGAGTGGCTTTTTTGCGTTCCCTAAGCTGTTGAGAAGAAAAGTATGCCCCCCCTATATTTTGATGACTTACGTGATATTCATGGGCTTGATAACATCTCTTGGTTGCCCCCTGCGCTGGGCTATTGGCTGATTTTACTCAGTATTATCGGGTTGGCTTGGCTTATTCGTGCTTGGTTGCGACGCGGCGACTGGCGCGTCGCTGCTCGGCAAGAATTGGCGCACTTAAAACATCAACGCCATCGTTTAACCCCTAAAGAATTGGCAACCGCATTTTCCGAATTGTTGCGGCGTGTGGCGATGGCGCGTTATGGGCGCGAAGCTTGTGCGGGTTTGCATGGACAAGAGTGGCTGGCGTGGTTGGAAGCCCATGATCCCAAAGCCTTTCCTTGGACGGATGCGGGAAAAATACTGCTCAACTTACCTTATGCACCGCCCGATGCAGCGGGCGACGCACAACAGATGCCGACGCTGTTTCGCGCTTTGCAGCGTTGGATGGATGAAGATTTGCCACAAACACAAGCGCGCAAAACGCAAGTGCGCCGTTGGCTGCGGGCTAAAGCAGGCGGCTTGGCACGTCTTAAAGGATAATTATGTTTAGTTTCAACCTGCCTTATTTTGTCCTTTTATTGCCTCTGCCATTGTTTGTTTGGTGGTTTTTGCCAGTGGCAGCAGACAGTGCCGCGCCCTTAGACGAAGACAGCCAAACCGCGCTGCTGCATCCCGCTTTGCAACGCTTAGAAAAAGCCTTTAGCGGGCAGTACGTGAGTCCGGCTTCAGGGCATTGGATTTCGCTCAGTATATTGATTTTATTATGGATTTCTTTGGTGTTGACGCTGATGCAGCCGCAATGGTTGCGCCCGCACACGGAAGTCAAAACCCGTGGCTATGATTTAATGCTGGCAGTGGATTTATCACGTTCTATGTTGGCGTTGGATTTCACTGTGCAGGGGCAGCGAGTCAATCGTTTGCAAGTGGTAAAAGGCGTGGTCGGGCGTTTTATCAGCCAGCGTCAGGGCGACCGTATTGGCTTGATTGTGTTTGGTGACAACGCCTATTTGCAAGCACCCTTGACACTCGATAGCGAAGTCGTGCGCAAAATGCTTGACAATGCCGAGCCGCGCATTGCTGGCGACGGTACGGCTATCGGCGATGCAATTGGTTTGGCGGTGAAAAAACTGCGTGAGCGACCTGCCAGTTCGCGTATTTTGATTTTACTCACGGATGGCGAAAACACCGCTGGCAGCCTGCCGCCCGAACAAGCGGCTTTGTTGGCTGCGCAATATCAGATTCGTATTTACGCGATTGGCGTGGGTAGTCATGGTGAAGTGCCGTTTCCTGATGAGGCGGGGCGCATTACTATGGAAGAGATGAATATTGATGATCAGTTGTTGCAAAAAATCGCTGAACAAAGCGGCGGGGCGTATTTTCGTGCCACTGACACGCAAGCTTTGGAGCGCATTTATAGTGACATCAATCAGTTGGAAAAAACCGAGTCGGAAAGTCGTACGGTGCTAGTTGCCGAACCTTTGTTTCGCATTCCGCTAGGACTGGCGTTGTTTATGTTATTGGCGTTGGCTTGGCTGGCTAATCGGCGCGGCTATCTCAGTCTCTAGGAGGCTGTCTGAGAATATAGAAGCTACGGCAAAAGCCTGGATTTTGGACATCTTTGCCGCTTTTTTTGTTGAATACAGTACTTTTGAGAGGTTACGACGCATCCGCATAAGCGGCTGCTTGCAAAGTATTTTCTAGCAGTGTCGCTACCGTCATAGGTCCTACGCCGCCAGGCACTGGCGTAATCCACGCGGCTATTTCTCGCGCTTCGGCAAAATTTACATCCCCCACCAGTTTGCCCGACTCCAAGCGATTAATGCCGACATCAATCACCATCGCGCCGGCTTTAATCCAGTCACCCGGTACAAATTCAGGATGACCAACTGCGGCGACCAGCACATCGGCATTACGCGCTTTTTCGGCTAAATTTTTAGTGCGTGAATGACAAACGGTAATGGTGCAACGCGCCATCAGCAGCTCTAACGCCATAGGGCGACCGACAATGTTTGATTGTCCAATAATCACCGCGTCTAAGCCGTTCAAATCCTGTCCTGTTTTACTCAACAAGGTCATCACGCCTTTGGGCGTACAAGGGCGCAGCAGCGGCATCCGCAAGGTTAAACGACCCATATTGTAGGGATGAAAACCATCCACATCTTTGTGCGGCGCAATACGCTCAATAACGGTTTTTTCGTTAATCTGTTCGGGCAATGGCAACTGCACTAAAATACCATGAATTTCAGGGTCTTGGTTCAGCGCATCAAGCAGCTTAAGCAATCCCGCTTGAGAGGTGTCAGCGGGTAAATCATAAGCTTTGGATAAAATTCCAGCCGCTTCGCAAGATTGGCGTTTATTGCGTACATAGACGTGAGAGGCGGGATTTTCGCCGACCAAAACAACGGCAAGTCCTGGGCGCGATAAACCTTGTGCTAGCCGTGCATCGACTTGTTGTTTAACGTCAGCTTTGAGTTCTGCGGCAATGGCTTTGCCATCAAGGTATTGTGCGGTCATTTATGGGTTCCTTAACAAAAGTGGGCGCGCTATCTACTGCGCTGATGCTGGAGCGGCTGACCGCCGAGTCAGCGGGAGGCAGGTGTCAGTCCATTTTGACAGACAAATGCGTTAAAAAACGCAAGCCGGCTTAGTGTTGGCGTAAAATCAATTCATCACCGCGTTGTGTAAATTCTAAATGCTTTAAGAAACTCATGCCTAACAATATTTCTTCTTCATCCATATACGGATTAATGTGTCCTCTAACGCGCTGCAATTCAATATTACCCAACTCTACACTTTGTAGATTGCTTGCGTAAGTGGTAATAGTTCCATTTGCAGTGCTAACGATTTGCTCTCGCCCTTTGCGTAAACCTATTTCTCGCGCTACTTTTTCTGGTACAGAGACGCTGGTCGCGCCAGTGTCGAGCAAAAATACCACCGGATGTCCATTAATTTTACCCGAAGCGACATAATGCCCGTAAGTATTGCGTTTTAGGTAAACTTCTTTAACGCCTTGAGCCGTTTGTTGCGTTACTGGAGAACGGTTAGGATTGCTTTTTTCTTCTAACACATTGCCAAAGAACAGGGTCAGCAAGCCGAGTATCAATACCCAACTTACTGCCAGCATTCCTTTACCGATAGAATTAGAGTTTGAAGGCATGAATAAGCACTTTTCTAAAAAGAAAAAACTAACGTGGAAGTTCAGTTGAACCCATCAAGTATTCATCTACTGCTCGCGCAGCTTGACGACCTTCACGGATTGCCCACACCACCAGCGACTGCCCGCGCCGCATATCGCCAGCGGCAAATACGTTGGCGACTGAGGTACGATAACTGTTGGCGCCCTCCGTGTCCGCTTTGACATTGCGGCGACCATCAAGCTCTACCCCCAGTTGCTCCAACAGTCCTTGCTGTACGGGGCTAACAAAGCCCATCGCCAGCAACACCAAATCGGCTTTTAAGCTAAACTCGCTGCCGGCGATTTCGCGCATTTGCATCCGCCCGTCATCGCCCAACTGCCATTCAACGCGCACCAAATTCAACTGGGTGATTTTGCCGTCTTGACCTTCAAAGGACTGCGTTGCCACGCTCCAATCGCGCTCGCAACCTTCTTCTTGCGAAGAAGAGGTGCGCATTTTGTTCGCCCAATGCGGCCAAGTACGGATTTTATCTTCTTGCTCAGGGGGTTTGCCCATAATTTCTAATTGCGTGACGGATGACGCGCCTTGTCGGTTCGATGTGCCGATACAGTCCGAACCCGTGTCGCCACCCCCAATCACGACCACATGCTTGCCTTTCGCAGACAAGGCGATGTCTTCGGGAATGTTATCGCCCGCCACCCGCTTGTTTTGCTGGCGCAAAAAATCCATCGCAAAATGAATACCGTCCAATTTTCGACCCGGCACGGGCAAATCACGCGGTGCTTCCGAGCCTCCCGTCAATACCACCGCATCATATTTGCCCAATAAGTCTTGGGCGGGATAATCGGCACTGCCAATATGCGTATTAGGACGGAACGTCACCCCTTCCGCCTGCATTTGCGCGATGCGGCGGTCAATATGTGATTTACGCAACTTAAAGTCCGGAATACCATAGCGCATTAAGCCGCCAATGCGATCATTTTTCTCAAATAAAACAACGTCATGCCCAACTCGCGCTAATTGTTGCGCACACGCCAAGCCAGCCGGACCCGACCCCACCACAGCGACTTTTTTAGCCGTGCGTTGCGCCGGGATTTGTGGATGAATCCAACCGTTTTCCCAACCTTTATCGATAATTGAACACTCAATGGTTTTAATTGTCACCGGCATGTTAGTCAGATTCAGTGTACAGGAGGCTTCACAAGGGGCGGGACAAATGCGCCCGGTAAACTCAGGAAAGTTATTTGTAGAATGCAGCACTTGCAGAGCTTCCTGCCATCTGCCGCGATACACTAAATCATTCCAATCAGGAATAATATTATTGACCGGGCAACCTTGGTGGCAATAAGGAATACCACAATCCATGCAGCGCGCCCCTTGACTGCGCACCACTTGTTCTTCCAAAGGAATGAGGAACTCGTCATAATGCTGAATGCGATCAGCGACTAAGGTATAGGTGCGATCTTGTCGCGCAATTTCCATAAATCCAGTCGGTTTGCCCATTATTTACCTCGTATTTTTGCTATAGGTTCATGCTCTTTAAGCATATATTAATTTACCTTTGAGTGCGGGAATAAACCGCCCCAATGTGTTTTAGCCGTTTCAACGGTACTGCGCCCTGCCTGAAACCTGAAGCTCAGGGATATTTTTAAGTACTTGAAATTAAAATATATCATTTGTAAGACCTTCTAGGTTTTGAAAACCTAGAAGGTCTGAATCCTACGTATAAAGATTAATACCTAGTTCAACACCCAAGCCAATAAAATCATGCCTAGCAATAAGCGATAAATGACAAAAGGCAACATACCAATACGATCTAATACATTAATGAAAATCTTAATACAAAAATAAGCACTAACAGCGGATAAAACTGCACCTAAGCCCAAACTAAACCAATCAACCGGCGCACTTTGCTTAAGCAACTTTACTATATCATGCCCACCCGCCAACAAAATCACTGGAATTGCCAACAAAAAAGAAAACCGTGCTGCGGCTTTACGTTCTAAATTTAACAATAAGGCGGCGGTCATGGTAATACCTGAACGCGAAGTTCCCGGAATTAAAGCAATGGCTTGCGCCAAACCAATCAACAGCACGTCTTTCCAAGTTAAATTGTACTCGTTGCGCGTACCCTTGCCATACACATCAGCATAGCCGAGCAACAGCCCAAAGGCGATAGTCGTCATCGCAATGACCGTGATATTGCGCAAATCTGTTGCCACAATCCCAGACAATAATAAACCCGCAATAGCAACGGGAATAGTGCCGAATCCCACTGCCCACACCAAGCGGCTTTCCGCGGTTTGCTGGCGGGTTTGCAGGCTTTTAATCCAAGCCAGTGTCAAAGGTTTGAGGTCGTTACGAAAATACCACAACACCGCAGCCAAACTGCCCACATGCACCGCCACATCAAAGGCTAAACCTTGATCCTGCCAGTTGGTAAGCTTAGGCACTAAAATGAGATGGGCAGAACTGGAAATCGGCAAAAATTCGGTAATGCCCTGCATAATTGCCAACACAATGATTTGAAAAATATCCATATTCGCTATGAGTCATCGGTGTGAGGTTGCATTATCTTTACGCATTGCCTTATCTTCAGCCACTTTGTGCTTGACACTGCTTTAGAAACGGCAATCAATTCTTGGTAAATCAAATCGATCTTGGGCGCGTAAAGGGATATAAAAATTCACTTAATGTTTTTATTGTCTATCTCATTTAAGTTTCTTAAGTTCTTTAGAAAAAAATTCAATATCGTTGGTTATTATTTTAGTCTTTTTAAAACAATTTTGGATTTTGCTTTCTAAATCAAATTTATTAGTTGTAGCACTAATATGTGGTTTCCATCTATCATACTTATTATTTTTATCTTTAGGTAGTTTGTAAATAACACAAAATATAAAAATATAATCTGTTGTGGCTACGTTAATGTCGGTAAAAATAGCTTCGAGTGTTTTTTGTGAATCAGAAAATTTCTTTTGAATTGTGCTAGAATCAATATCTTTTGCAGATTGATTTTTAAACTCAATACCATACAATGTATTTTTAATCTTTTCAATCACCAGTAGCGCATCAAAAGATGCAGGTGTATCTCTAGGATACTTTGTTTTAGTCATGCAATCAAAGTCATGGACTGGAGTTTGACTGAAACACATATATTGTTGTTTTGCTTCATCATGGCTAGTATCTTTTAAGCTTTTTAGGCAAGCTGAATATATTTTAGCTTGTTTCAATTTATATAAGAATTTATCCATTTATCACATCCTCTACATCCATTTGTTCAAATTCATCAAATGGCTCTGATAACTTTCTAAAAATTTTACCAATATCGTTAGTAACATTCTGCGTAATGGCATATTCATCTTGCATTTCAGTTAAATAAAGCTGCATATTTGGGATATTATCTTTCCCAGCATAGCGTACTAAGGCTTCAATCATGTAAGGACTATGCGAACTTAGCAAAACTCTGATGCCGTGTTTAACTAAGCCAATAATAATTTGTGCATATTTTAATTGCCATTTCGGATGTATGTGTACTTCGGGCTCATCTAAAATAAGAATGCTATTTTTGCGCAGTGTGTGATTACGAATCAGTAATTGTAAACAACCAAACATCTTTATACCGGTTGATGTATCTGTCATCGAGATAGCATCAGAAAGAGATTTTCTTTTATAGAGGATTTTATGCTCAGAGCCACTCATATATGTAATTTCACCCTGAATAATATCTTGTATATTTTGGTATAAATCAGCTAATGCCAGATTGGCTTCTGTTGCAACAGGCTCTGAAAATCTTAAAATTAAATCCATGACCCAATCCGCTAAATCAGATTTATAATTGTTTTGTAGTAACAATAGAGAAGTGCGGTGAATATAAGCAAATTTATCTAAAATATCCGGCGTATCAATAAAAACCGGACTATTGGTGTATAAACCTAAATCGGGATTAGATAAAGAATTTCGTTTAGTAAGTAAGCGTTTTACTTCCATATAAAACGCTTTGCTAATTGTACTTTTTCCGGTGTTATTTTCTCCGGCTATAATCGTCAAGCTATCAAGTTTAACTTCAGCATATTTTATAATCTTGTGATTGTGAATTTCAATTTTTCTGCCCTTATTGGCAGTTCTACTTAATTTAATCTTACCCTCTTTTAAACTGCATATAGCTTGCAAACTGTTATTTACCCGTTGAGAAAACTCAGGGCTATTGATGTCCGCACTAATTGATGCAAGAATTTTTTTAATCTTGTTAGCTCTTTCTTTTTGTGCACCTTGACCACGAATCTTTAATGCCTCATTCCATGCTTCCTGTTGTTTTTCTAGTACTAAATAGCGGGTGTAGGTTAGTATATGTTGAAAAAAATATTGTTTAATACGGTTTATATGTAATTTTTTTGAACTGGGCGTAATTTCCTTATTAAAACCAACTGTCTCTTGAAAGTCTATTTGTGTAAATAAAGCATTACAAATATCCCATATCAAACTATATGTGCCGTTGTTATTTTGATAATAATCTTCTTTATTACACATGCGGCGATTAAAAGCATATCCTGTTTTCCAGTGCATAGTATTTATCTTTTTGCTAAAATTGGATAGTACATATTCTAAAGTAAATTTAGCATTAAAATTACATGTCATCTGAACTTGTTCTTTTCTTTTATCTGATTTTGACAAGTCAGCTAATATCTTTGATAACTCGTTTGTATCATCTAGTGTTGTTAGATAATGAGTGTTTTCTTCATTTATGCTAACATTAGAGCTTCTATTATTTTTAAGGTTTTTTATTGCCAGTTTAATCTCAGTTTTTTGTGTTTCAATATCCTCGTTTTTATTAAATTTATTAAAAACAATCTTGAGTTTATCGCCATAACCTTTTTCAAATAGGTTTTTGATAATCTCTATCGTTGACTTAAAAGGCTCTGAAGCCTTTTCTATGAATAGAATAGAGTCAGCAAATTCAAAGTAATCGAAATGCCGTGTATTTTTTTCATTGAGATCATGGTTAACACCTTGACTGTCTATAAAAATAATCTGTTTATTGTTAAGTTCTTTGTCTTCATGTAACAATTCGCCTTCTATTCTTGCATAAGAAAGAATCGGCGTTATTGCCCCCTCATTATTAGATAATAAGGATTTACAATGCTCAATAAATGTCGTTTTATCATCAAATTCTTTTCGATACGTTTTATCTGATATATTTTTTTGGGTACGTTCAAATGTTTTTTTATCTATTTCGTCATACATTTTATCAATTAATTCACGCATGAAAACTCTAGTTGTATCTAAACTTAAAATATTTTCCGCACCTAAATTTTTATCTATATTAAAGTCTAAAATTTTTTGTGCAATTGTAGCCAAATAATCACCATCTAAAATAAACTTAAACCGAACAGTTTGATCCCATGTTTCCTCTAGTTCTTCTTTTATATCTTTTACCGATTTATTGTCTATTTTTGCCTCAATAGCATTCATTACAACATCTTCAATAGCTGTTTTGATTTCTTCTTCTGTCTTAAACAGCACTGTGAGCTTAAAAAGGTCGCCGCTACGCAATATGTATTCAGTGGGAACAGTGGTTGTTCTTTGTTCCTCTACCATTGGGAAACCAGCTTCCGTTGTTCCCATGATTTCTCGGATTAAGCTGGTTTTTCCCACGCTTGTATCGCCAAGTACATAGACTTTCATTAAGTCTCTTGGTAATGGGTGGACATCTTCTAAAATGTCTTGAATATCTGAGAAATTAGGCATTCATATTTCCTTGTTTTAGAAACAGTATTAATTCGCGCTAAATCAACTTGAGTTTTTTCTTAAACTCAATACCATACAATGTATTTTCAATCATCAGTAGCGCATCAAAAGATGCAGGTGTCTTGGTAGGATACTTTTTTCTAGTCATACAATCAATAGCCATTCTCGCCACACTGAGCTTGCGTGATGAGGTACATCTAAGGCGCTCCGTCATCACGCAGGTGAGCCTCTAAAAATCAGGACCAATGTTTAAATGAAAAGCAAACGGGCTTTGGTTTTTATCTAGGGCATAGGCAACATCCAAACGCACTAAGCCTACTGGCGAATGCCAGCGCACGCCAAGCCCCACGCCTTGTTTCAATTCCAGTTTATCAAAACGATTAAACACGTTGCCGGCATCATAAAACACGCCCAAGCTCCATTGTTCGAATAGACGGTATTCGTATTCGACACTGGCAACCACCAAATGTTTGCCGCTGACCAGTGTTTGCGCCCCGCCGTCGATTTCTTCAAAGCCGTAGCCGCGCACAGTCAAGTCGCCGCCGGTGCGAAATTGTAAGGCTTTGGGCAAATCATTGGATTGAAAGGTGTCTAATACGGATAGGGTTTTCGCCTCGGTATAGGCGATATTGTTGCGGAAAATCAGTCGTCCCGGCGCATGTAGGCGGCGGATAATGCGGCTGTCGAGCCGCACTTGTGAAAAACTCACATTAGAAGCTGCGCCCTTGACTGCGCCTTTGAAGGACAAACGCACTTGTTCGCCGCTGTCGGCGTAAATGCGATCATTGCTGCGCGAATACAGCCAGCTCAAACCTGCATACAGCACGCTGTAATCGGGGCGCAGGGGTTGCAAATTGATATTTTCAACATCTGACTCTTCTAATTGCCGCAAGAATTCTTGCTCCTCTTGGGAAAACAACAGCGGCAATAATTCGTAGCTTTCTTGTAAATAGGTCAAACTCCAGGTTTCTTGTAAACGCTGCCCCAGCCAGTGGCGCGGGTGGTGTTTGCTGAAGGTCAGCGACAAGTCGATCACCCGTGTGCTGCCTTCTACCCCGGTGCCGCTGGTGGTGTTATCATCGCTGAGGCTAATATCACTAGAATCAAAGTCTTCTGCTTGATATGCCAGCAGGGTTTCAAAATAATTATCTTGATAATCACCGTTTGGAATGAGGTAGCGAATGTCGGCTAGATGTCGGTTGCGGTTTTGCGTCCAACCGATATTCGGCAGCAGGCGATGTCCCCAGCGATTTAAGTAACGCCACTGCATATCCAGCGCGATGCGCAAACCGGTGTCTGTGCCGTAGCCGAGCCGCGCCCGATAAGCGCGTTGGCGTTTCGGCGCGAGTTTGACGGTGACATCAACAAATGCCTGATGTTCAAGCTCACGACGCTGGGTATTGACCTCTATCGCGTCAAAATAATCGCTGCTGCTTAAGCGGGTTTGCAACGCCAGCAGGCGTTCATTGTGATAAAAATCGCCGGATTGAAAGTCCACAAAACCGCGCAAAAAATTTTCGGTAAAGCGTTCTTGCTGAAAAACCAGCTTGCCAAAACGGTAGCGTTTACCTGCATCAAATTGTAAAAAAGCCACCGCTTGGTAGTTTTCGGTATCAATTTCTACCCGACTTTGCAGCCATTGGGCGGCAAAATATCCGCGTATTTCGGCGAGATCGCGCAAGCCTTTTTTGCTTTTTTCATACAAATCATGGCGAAACAGATCGCCTTCTTGTAAGGGCAGGTCATCTATCAGCTTTTTGAAGGCTTCATCTTGTTGCGCATCGCCGAGTATTTGCAACTCCACGCGGGTTAAACGAATCCCGTCTTTGGGGGTGATGCGAATGATTGCTTGCCAGATTTTACTCGTTGCCGCGCTCTGCGTGGGAATGTCTTCGCTGGGCTCTATGAGTTCGGTTTCAATCTCGGGACGATAATAGCCCAGCGGTTGTAGGGACTTGCGGGTTTGCGGTTCGGCTTGCTTAAACAGGCGTTTGATGCGCGTGGCGGAGATTTGTTCATCTGATTTGACTTTTGCCAAGCCAAGATAAGCGCGGACGTTGCCCAACAGCTCGCCCTCTACGCCTTGAATATCGAGTTTTAGCGTGTCGGCAAGCAGCAGGCTGGGCAAACAGCAGAGCAAGAGCAGCAAAAAGATCGGCACTTTAATTCACCACAGCGAAGATGGGCAGCGTCTTTTTGTTTTCGCCCTAGATGACTTTGGCATGTTCTCGCGCCAATTTGACGTAATGCTGGGCGGAGTAGGCAAAATAGTCCATTTCTTGGTCATGGAGTTTGCGTACTTTTTGTGCGGGACTGCCGCGCCACAGGTAGCCGCCTTCGAGCTTTTTGCCGGGGGCAACGAGACTGCCCGCGGCGAGCAGGCTGTAGGGTTCTAGCTCTGCGCCGTCGAGAATGATGGCACCAATACCCAGCAGGCAGTGGTGTCCGATGGTGCAGGCGTGGAGATTGACGCTATGCCCGACGGTGATGTCGTGTTGCAAAATCAGCGGGCGACCGCCAGGGTTATAGTGACTGTCGTGGGTAACGTGCAGTACGCTGTTGTCCTGCACGTTAGTTCTCGCGCCGATTTGGATGTAATTGACATCGCCGCGCACCACGCTCATAGGCCACACTGAGGCTTGTTCGGCAATTTCCACCTGCCCCACCACCAATGCCAGCGGATCGATGTAGGCATTTGCGGCGATGCGCGGCTGGTGTGCGGCGTAACTGCGGATGCTCACTCGGTTGCCTCGCCTCTCACGGTGTCGTCTAATCGGCTGCTGATGAGCGGCGGCTGTTGCGGCATGGCAGGCACGTTGCCGCTGCTAAACACGGCATGGATAATCTCATCTTCGATTTTATCCGCGCCGCTGTAGCCGCAGCGGTTATTGGTAAGAAAAAAGGCGAAGGCGTACAGTTTACCGTTTTGATCAGGCAGATAGCCGGCTAAGGTGCTAACCCCGTTGAGGCTGCCGGTTTTGGCGCGTACCCGCCCTTTGGCGGGGGAATTTTTTAGGCGCCGCGAGTGCGCACCGTGTGCGCCCATGACACGCAGCGAGGCGAGAAAATCCGGACCTATGTCAAAACGTGGGTACATGTAGCGCAGCAAGTCGGTCATGGCGCGCGCTGTGAAACGGTTTTGCCGCGATAAACCAGAGCCATCGGTCACATGCAGCCCTTGGGTGCTGATGTTGGCTTGTTTTAGAAAGGCATAGACCCGTTTCAGCGCGTCCGCGTGTGAGGCGGGTTGCTTGGTTTCATAGGTTTTGGCAGCCATGGTTTTGAGAATGTGTTCTGCCATCAGGTTGCTGGAATAGGTGTTGAGTTCTTTCAAAATCAAGGACAGCGGTGCTGATTGATGTTGATACAAATAATAGGAAGAGACCAGTTTTTGGCTCATGCGGCTGCTGCCGCGTACTTCAATGCCTACTTTGTTGAGAAAATAACGAAAAGTTTCAGTCGTGTAGCGAGTCGGATTATCGACATTCAAAAAGCCCACTTGCTCGCTGCTGCCCACCGGCAAGCGTCCGTGAATTTCAATCGGTAATGTGCCAATATTGGCACTGCCAGCGGTCATCAGTGCTTGGCGTTTTGCCCAAAAGCTTCGACGCTTTTGATTTTTCCGCGTATTGGCGGTGGTCAGCCCGTGATTATCAATGCGCATGTAATGCGGTGCGGGTTCAATCCAAGCGCGAATCGGATCGCCCGCGTTCAAGCCCGGCAGGGCGTGAACCGTGATGCTGTTTAAGTTGAGCGATAAAGCACCGATTTTCGCATCATAAGCGCGTTGGCTGCGCTGGACTTTCCAAGAGGGCGCACGATCATAGGCATCAAAAATATGCACATCGGCAATAATGCCGCCGTTGATGTGTGTTATGCCGCTGCGTTTTAAGCTGTGCGCGATGCGCCATAAGTCTTCATTTTTTAAGGTCGGATCGCCGCCGCCGCGTAGCACCAGATCACCGTTAATCACACTGTCGAGCCGCTCGCCCGTGTGACGAACCTGGGTTTGAAAACGGTACTCAGGTCCCAAATAATGTAATGCGGCGGCGGTGGTCAGCATTTTTTGAATGGACGCGGGTAATAAAGGTGTGTCGGCATTGCGGCTATAAACAACCTTGCCGTCTGCCACCGAGACAATGCGGATAGCGGTTTGCGCATCGTCTAGGCAGTTAGCGCGTAATGCGCGGTCAATCTCCATTTGCAAAGGATTAGCTAACGCATAAGAAGCTACAAAAAGCGCTAGACTGATTAATAAACGAGAAAAAAAGCGAGCGTGATACATAATCTATCCTTGAGTCGTCTAATGATATATCGCATTCTAGTGAAGTTTCTTTTTTCCGCCAAACTATTTTATGATGTTCACCTATTTTCACCACATCTTAAATCCATTCATTTCAAACTCACGCTGCCCTCATGCAAACACCCTTAGATACCCTATGGCAAACCTTTTTTGATATTTGCCGTTTTCGCCTCAAGCCGCAAGACCTGCCCTATTCCCCGCGTTTTTTACAGGTTCTGCTGGCTACTTATACGTTTTTTAATATTTTGCTTGCTTGGATTATGCAGCCCTTGCACATTGCTTTGTTCAGTGCCGTACTGCAAAGCATTTTGCTAGTTGGCTTAATTTGGGGTTTGCTGCGTTTAACGAATTACCCCGCCCGCCTAAACCAAACGCTGATCGCCTTACTTGGCACGGGTACTCTATTTTCGATTTTTAATTTACCCGTAGGCGTGTGGATTGCCCTGAGCAAAGACGGCGAAATGGCCCCCGCCTTACCGGTGTTGTTGCTACTATTTTTGGTCGGCTGGAACTTTTCGGTCTATGCGCACATTTTTCGCCACACCTTATCCACCTCTTTTTTCTGGGGATTTATGGTCGCACTGATATTTTCGCTGCTCAGTGGCAGCCTCTTAAATACCCTATTGTGACAATCAAAAAAGAATACACTCATGCACTTACATATACTGGGTATCTGCGGCACCTTCATGGGCAGTTTGGCGATTATCGCCAAACAAATGGGACACACGGTGACCGGTTCAGATGCCAACGTCTATCCACCCATGAGTACCCAATTGGAAGAACAGGGCATCACCTGCTTATCCGGCTACACGCCCGAACAGCTACAACCCGCACCGGATTTAGTCATTGTTGGCAACGCCATGACCCGCGGCAATGCCGCCGTAGAATACATGCTCAATGCGGCACTGCCCTACACCTCTGCGCCGCAATGGTTACGCGAGCAAGTGTTACAAACGCGCTGGGTGTTAGCGGTTGCCGGCACACATGGCAAAACCACCACAGCCAGCCTGTTGGCATGGATTTTAGACTATGCCCAGCTAAACCCCAGCTTTTTAATCGGCGGCGTAGCAGAAAATTTCGGCATCTCAGCGCGGCTCACCGACAGCCCATTTTTTGTCATTGAAGCTGACGAATACGACACCGCCTTTTTCGACAAGCGATCCAAATTTCTGCATTACCCGCCGCGCACCTTGATTTTAAACAATCTCGAATACGATCACGCCGACATCTTCGCCGATCTTGCCGCCATCCAACGCCAATTTCATCACTTAATGCGCATTGTGCCGCAGCAAGGCTTAGTCATTCACAACGCCGCCCAAGCCGCTTTAGAGGCAGTATTAGAACAAGGCTGCTGGACACCCAAAGAATGCTTTAATAGCCAACAAGGCTGGCACACTCGCGCCGTAGATGAACGCAGCGGAGCATTTGAAGTCTGGCTAGAACATGAAAAACAAGGCGCAGTGCAGTGGGACACGCTCGGCGCACACAACCGCGCCAACGCCATCGCCGCGATAGCCGCCGCCCGTCATGCTGGCGTACCGGTTAAAATCGCCTGTCAAGCTTTAGGCGAATTTCAAGGCGTAAAACGCCGTTTAGAATTGCGCGGGCAAGTCAACGGCATCAAAGTCTATGACGATTTCGCCCATCACCCCACCGCCATCAGCGAAACCATCAAAGCCCTGCGTCAGAAAGCCGGCACACAGCGCATTCTCGCCGTGCTGGAGCCGCGCTCAAACACCATGAAACTGGGCGTACATCAACACACCTTCGCGCCCTCCTTGCAAGGCGCGGATGCGGTGTTTATTTATCAGCCGCCGCAGCAAGCTTGGGCATTGCCCACAGAAGGCTTAAACGCACAGATTTTTCAAGATACAGAAGCCTTGTTGCAAGCCCTTTTGCAAGCAGCGCAAAGCGGCGATCACGTTTTGATCATGAGCAATGGCGGCTTTGCCGACATTCACCAGCGTTTGCTGGCGCGTTTGTAAGCAACCCCAGAAAAACCTGACTGTTGGGAGCGGCTGACTGGGAGCGGCTGACTGGGAGTGGCTGACTGGGAGTGGCTGACTTCCAAGTCAGCCAAGCGGCGAAGCCGCTTCAATCACCTACGGCGATTTGGCTAAGCCGGCGCTTAGCCACTCCCAGCGGAGCCGCTTCAATCGCCTACGGCGATTTGGCTAAGCCGGCGCTTAGCCACTCCCAGCGAAGTCGCTTCAATCACCTACGGCGATTTGGCTAAGCCGGCGCTTAGCCACTCCCAGCGAAGTCGCTTCAATCACCTACGGCGATTTGGCTAAGCCGGCGCTTAGCCACTCCCAGCGGAGCCGCTTCAATCACCTACGGCGATTTGGCTAAGCTGGCGCTTAGCCACTCCCAGCGAAGCCACTCCCCGGTTTGAGTTCCAGGGTGCGAACAGTGACAGCGTTACTGCAAATATCAACGATACGCCCGCAAATATTGCCACTCAAAAAAGCGTTTTGCCCAATGGAAAAACCGTGACTTAAAATGCCAAGCTTTTTCTGGGGTGCGATGAACCATAATGCCGCTGTTTAAGGTATCCACAATACAAATTAATTCCACCTTAAAAGTCGCTTCTAGCGGTTTACCTGCCAGACCCGCCAGCAGATTTTTTACCGCTGCTTCGGCTTGTAAATCCGCCATGTGCGCTTGTTTAGGCATCCAATCAGGACCAGGAAAACTACCCGAATCACCAGCGATGAAAACTTCTTCAACACCCGCCACCCGGCAATGCGCATCGGCTTGAATAAAACCGCCCGGACTGAGTGGCAAACCACTCTCCGCCGCCCATGACGGACCCGTCACTCCCGGCATAAACATGACTAAATCCGCTTTTTCTTCACCGCCTTCGGTGATAATTTTATGCTCTTCAAAGCCTTTGATTTTATGCCCCAAATGAGTCCGAATGCCGCGCCGCTGCATTTCTTTTAACAAATCCTGCACCGCTTTTTCGCCCATGCGTTTACCCGGCTGCGGTGCCGGACTAAAAAACAACAGATCAAATTTATGACGGCGTTTTTGCTGGCGCAATAAGCTGTCAATTCCAAATAAAAACTCGAAAATCGGTCCGCCGCGCATTGCCGAGGGCTCATTAGGATTAGTGCCAAAACCAAAAGCCAGCGTGCCGCTTTCCAGGCTGGCGAGTTTATCGCTAAACGCCTTGGTCGGAGTCCAACCCTCACAAGGCGTATAGACATGCTCAATGCCCGGTAATTTTTTAATAAAACGCCCGCCGCTGGCAATAATCAACTGCTCATAGCGGTATTCGTTGTCTTTGGTTTGGAGGGTTTTCGTGGTTGGGTTCAGCCCGCTCACCTGCTCAGGAAAAAAATTCACCTGATAACGCTTAAAAAAATTATCCAGCGGCACGGTCAACGAAGCCTGATCACGCAAACCCGCTGGCACCCAAATCAGACTGGGGTAATAAAACAATTCCGCTGTCGGTGAAATCAGATTAATGTCATCTTGATAGCCTTGTTTGCGCAAGCTCTTGATGGCGGTTAAACCCGCGAAACCCGCGCCGATAATAGTAATAGTCATGGTTAATCCTTCCTTAATTTTGGTAACTCTCACGTTATGCAGTTAGTGCTTTTGCTGCGAAACATCGCTTAGGGATGGGCATTCAATAATACCCGAAACTCAAATCTTCTAGGTTTTGCAAACCTAGAAGGCTGTCCAAAAAGCGCAAAATCGGCGTTTTTAAAAATTAAAATTGATTTTTAATCAACCAGTTAAAATTCTAATTTTTGCCAAAAATCGAGTTTCCAGACAGCCTCCCAGCCTTATGGATTGCGCAACCAACAATCATTTTTTCACCGCCAAGGCACCCGCTAGAGCAATCAACACAGCACCGCCGATAAAGCGTAAATCCAGAACTTCCTGCCAAAATAAGTAGCCATAAGCCGCGCCAAATAGCACTGAGAAGAAAGTCAGCGGACTGATTTGCGCAGCGGGTGCGCTGCTGTAGCCTTGGGTCATTAAAAGCTGCCCCATTGAGCCAAAAATAGCTACTAATACAATCAGTTGCCACTGCATCCAAGTAGGCGTTTGCCAGCTACCGAGAAGCAGCGGCACGATAGAAATCAAGGTGGCGAATAAGGCAAAATAGAACACAATGCGGGTCGTAGGTTCGGAGCGACTGAGACGGCGCACAGTGACTTTCGCACCGGCTGCCAGCAAGCCGCCGAGCAAGCCAATAATCGATGCCCATTGCAGTTCTCCTGCCGGGCGGATGACTAAAATCACCCCGGCAAAGCCGATGAGAACTGCCCATAATGTTAGGCTTGAGTTGCTTTCGCGCAACCATAGAAATGCCAGCAGAGGCATGAATAAGGGCGCGGTCATTTTCAGTAACATGCCATCAGCCAGCAGCAGATGCCCTAAGGCGTAAAAAAAGCAATACATGGCGGATACGCCGAGTATGGCGCGTAGCAAATGTAAATGCGAAATTTGCGTTTTGAAGTTGCTCAAGCCGCTGTTAAGCAGTAGCGGCAAGACCAGCAACAGCCCAAAAAGATTGCGAAAAAAGACGGTGACTTCGTATGTAAGATCGGATAATGCCAAGGCTTTAATGCTCGCGCCCATAGAGGCAAACATGAGTTCGGAGGCGAGAATGAGCAACGCGCCCTTGAGAACTGACTGATGCTGCAAAGGCAGCAGCAAGGGTGGAGCGGTGCTTTGTGATAGGAGACTTGACATGGGGTTTGAGAGAACAGTGGCGAGAAACGAAAAACCGCAGACGTGTATCTGCGGTTTGGCTGGGCATCAGTATTCAGGCTTCCCCTGAACCTGACAGGTATCAATGCCTATCAGGTTTTAGGCTCTGAATGCCTACGATTAAGCCTATTCTGCGGCACGCAAGCGTTGATAAATCTCATCTTTTAAGTGTACACGTTTTTTCTTTAAATCTTCCGCATAAGTATCAGACGTGGCTTCAACATTTTGCTCTATTTGCAGAATTTCTTCGTCCAAAGCATGATATTCCTGATAGATTTTTTGGAATACTGTATCGCTGTTACAAAGACTTTCGATGAGGTCTCTGTATTCTGGAAATTCATGCGGAATATCATGATGTTCACCGAACATGGGGTTTCTCCTTTAAAGGCAGGGATAAAAGGCAAAACGCCTATTCTAGCCTTTAGCCACTGAAAAGCGCAAATAACAGTTTGCGGGATTGCACAAGACGGGCAGTCCTTGAAGGACTGCCCGTTTTAGAAAATACCGCCTTTACCCCGCGAGTGATGATCAGTATTTACTCACGTTACGCGGGCGTAAACCAGGAGGCTATCCGATCATTAAATCAATAAGAAACAAGATGTTATAAAATTGGTCGGCGGTCATCAGCACTCAAAAAATGCACTGATTTCAGTAACAAATTGAAATCATTGCTTATTTATTTTATTGATAGAAGCATTCAAAATACTGATATTTATGACGATGGATTATAGTGGGCTCTCGAAGAGCCAATATTTTCACCCTGATGCGAAAGTATAAAATAGCAGCGGACGCAGTTTGTAAGCTGCACCCAAACGTTTCAAATAACCTTGAAGTTACTTAAAACATTCGGGTCTAAGGTTACAAACCTTGACCCGCATAGTAAAAAATGAAAATATGCAGTCCAGTTTCGTTAGTTGGGTTAGCGACAGCGTAACTCGGCTATTCGCGGCGCGTTTTGTCGTGTTACGGCATAAACAGACGCCCCTAACCAGACTACATGATTGGACCGCAACGCGGGAAAGCACAGCATTCCCAAGTGGCACTTGGGAACAAGGCATAGGAGAATGAAACATGAATGCTTTAGCTTTGGAATATGAAAAAGATTTTCATAGTTGGATTGAAAAACATATTGAGTTATTAAAAAGTGGACAACTTCATGAACTCGATAAAGAACATTTAATTGAGGAATTAGGTGATATGGGCAAAAGTAACCTAAGAGAACTAGAAAGCCGCTTTATTATGCTTATTGCACACCTATTAAAATGGCAATTTCAATTGACTACATTAGCAAATCAATGGCAAGAATTTGAAGGAAAAAGTTGGCGTAAAACTATTATTGAACAAAGACTGCAACTGATTGATTTACTGGCTGAGATGTCTAGTCTTAAAAAAAAACTCACAGATGTCATTAGCAAAACCTATCCAAAAGCTGTTATATTTGCGATTGATGAAACCGGTTTACCCAAGCAAACATTTCCTCAAATTTGTCCTTACACGATTGAACAATTGCTAGATAAAGCCTATTACCCCAATCCTGAATAATCACTGCAAACCCATAGCGAAAGCGTAATTGGAATAAAGGAATAAAGGGGACGCTAGGGGAATAAGGGGAATAAGGGGAATAAGGGGAATAAGGGGAATAAGGGGAATAAAGGGAATAAAGGGAATAAAGGGAATAAAGGGAATAAAGGGAATAAAGGGAATAAAG
>CAZOSP010000019.1:0-21518 GCA_964582525.1 uncultured Thiomargarita sp.
AATGTGTGAATGGGTTGTTGAGTAAAACACTCGGGGTGTGGCGGGAATTGCTGGCATCTTGCCAAACGTCTTTTTTTACTTGACGCATCATAAATAGCTTGCTATAACTACAACTGAACATCGTTTAATTTATTTTAAGGAGATTGACCATGAGTATTTTCTCACGCATTAACGACCTGATTAATTCCAACGTCAACGATTTACTCGATAAAATCGAAGACCCAGAGCGCATGATTAAGCAAATTATCCGCGAAATGGAAGAAAACATCGGGCAAGCCAAAGAAGGGGTGATTGACTCGATTGCCAGCGAAAAGCAGTTACAAAAAGAACTGGAAAGCCACCGCAAACAAGCAGAGATATGGCAACAAAAAGCCCAGCTCGCGCTGGAAGCCGACAAGGAAGACTTGGCGCGTTCGGCGTTGGCGCGTAAACGCGAAATTGACGCAGTGATTAATAATCTTGAGCCAGCTTGGGCATCGGCGAAAGCCACCAGCGACCGCTTAAAAAATCAGTTGCGCCAACTGGAAACCAAGCTGGAAGAAGCAAAACGCAAACGCACCACTTTGTTGGCTCGCCAACGCGCCGCACAAGCGCAGCAGCAGATGGGCAGAAGCCTGGATACCTTTCAAACGGGTTTGGATGCGCAAACCAAATTCTCCCGCATGGAGGATCGTGTCAGCGAAATGGAAGCCCGTACTGCGGCGATGGCGGAACTCAATGATGACTCATCGCCGCTAGAAAAAGAGTTTTTAGCCCTGGAAACCGATCACGAAATTGATGCTGAACTGGCAGCTATGCGCTTGAAAATTAAAGTAAAGTAGATGAAGTTTTTTATATTTCTGAGACTGAAATTGTTTTGTTTATGCAACAAGTTGACGGCAAGAAACATCAGCTTTACGTACTAAGGCAACTCGCACTAAATAAACACCCCTGCATTGCGCAGGATTTTTGTTGGTCTCCAAGTCACGACAACAGGCGCATAATCATTCTGTGCAACTGTTGTCGTAACGCACAAGACCGACAAAGACCAGCGGGGAGGTATTTGTTGCGAGTTGCCTTAAAACCTATGCTGCAACACTGGATACACAAGGGTAAGGTGCAGCATATTCATCAAGACGCTTGCACTAAAGGATGTTGTGGTGCGGGAGAATTGAATATTTATGTGTGGACAGCCGGCAAGCCAGAGTCTTTTATTCACATTGCAGCGGATCATTCAAGTCCTTGTTCTTCTGTGTAAAAACTTAGATAGTCATGCAGAAATGCTGCTATTTTATACCCATACCTGCCAGAAACCGCATTTTTTGCTTTATATCGCGTTTCCCATCGCATGATGCGGTTTTGCGCAAAGACGCTCACCGCATCCTACCTTGCTGCGGTGAAGTAATGCCGAAACTTATAGCCACGTAATCCTTTTGTCATATTGCCTGAGTAAACTCTGAGCCTGATTTTACTCAACAATATGGAGATTTTTTATGAAAAACACATTGACGTTATCTGCTGCTGTATTGGCAGGTTTAGTTTCAACAACCTCACTTCAGGCGCGTGATCTGGTCAGAATTGATGGCTCTAGCACCGTGTTTCCGGTTACCGAAGCAGTCGCTGAGGAGTTTCAGAAAGCCGAGCGTGGTAAAACTCAAGTGACTGTCGGTATCTCCGGTACGGGCGGTGGCTTTAAAAAATTCTGCCGTGGCGATACTGATGGCTCGGGTGCCTCACGTCCGATTAAGGCATCGGAAAAGAAACTCTGCACCGAAAATGGGATTGAATATGTGGAACTGCCCGCTGCATTGGATGCCCTAACCGTCATCGTCAACCCGAAGAATGATTGGGTCGATTACTTAACCGTTGAAGAGCTGTTCAAGGTTTGGAATCCTGATGCCCAAAACAAAATTACCAACTGGAACCAAGTGCGCGCCACCTTCCCAGATCGTCCGTTGGTGTTGTTCGGTGCAGGCACCGACTCTGGCACTTATGATTACTTTATTGAAGCCATCGTCAGTGGTCATGCCAAAGATGCTGGTCTGATCAAGAACGACGCGGACAAGAAAAAATACAAATCCAGCCGTGGCGACTTCACTGCCTCTGAGGATGATAACGTGCTGGTGCAAGGCGTAGCTAACGATGTCAACGCGCTGGGCTTTTTCGGTTTGGCTTATTATGAGGAAAACAAGGGTAAACTGAAATCCGTGCCTATTTCTTGGAAAGGCAGCAAGCCGGTCAGTCCTTCGGTAGCAACCGCTAAAAACGCCACTTATCAACCGCTGTCGCGTCCTATTTTTATCTACTTTAACAAAAAGTCCTTAGAAGACAAAGCGCACGTCCGCCGTTTTGCCGCGTTCTACATGGATAAAAAACATGCCGCGCCGCTGGTCAAAGAAGTCGGTTATGTGCCGCTGCCTGATAAAGCCTATGACATGGCACTGGAAAAAGCGAAAAAGCGCGTTGCTGGTAGCGTGTTTAAGGGTGCTGAAGTGGGTGTAGGCATTGAGGACTTGCTGTCTCGCCAACCTCATTAATAGATTGCATCGTGAGTAAAGCAAAAGGCCGATTATTCGGCCTTTTGCTTGTGTTCAAAAAACTTTTTGATTTTTCAGGATTTATTATGACCGAATCCCCAACATCTCACGAGTCATTGGCGGATGAATATGGTGGTGCCAGTGTAGCCTTTTTGCGCCGCCGTGCAATCTGGAATCATCTCGCTGGATATATACTGTTCATTGCCGCTGCCGCTTCTATTTTCGTTACGCTCGGCATCGTCTATGTACTCGTCAGCGAATCGCTGCCTTTTTTCAAAGAAGTCTCCATTATCGATTTTCTCACGGATACCCAATGGACACCGGTCTTTGCCAATGCCCGCTTTGGTATCGTGACGCTCGTCGCAGCGACCCTAACCGTAGCCGGTATCGCGCTGGCGGTGGCACTCCCCGCCGGTTTGGGACTGGCGATTTATCTCAGTGAATACGCATCGCCCAATGTGCGTGAAACCATCAAACCTATCTTGGAATTGCTAGAAGGGGTACCAACGGTGGTGTATGGCTTTTTTGCGCTGCTGTTTGTCACCCCGTTGTTGCAGACTTTTATCCCCGAACTGTCCGGCTTTAACATGCTTGCACCTGGACTGGTGATGGGGATTATGATCCTGCCCTACACCGCCTCAGTGAGCGAGGATGCCATGCGCGCCGTACCGATGTCTTTGCGCGAGGCTGGCTACGCGCTGGGCTATTCGCGCTTTCGAGTCGCTACGCGGGTGGTGGTGCCTGCCGCGCTGTCTGGCATTACTGCCGCTTTTATTTTAGGCATGTCGCGGGCGGTGGGCGAGACGATGGTGGTGGCGATTGCCGCCGGACAAAATCCTAACTTCACGTTCAATCCCCTAGAAGGCGCGGCGACCATCACTACCTATATCGTCCAGATGGCGATGGGCGATTTGCCGCACGGCTCTATCGCGTATCAGGCAGTATTCGCCGCCGGTCTGACCCTGTTTTTGATTACTTTAGTGTTTAACCTGATCGGCTTTTTCTTGCGCCGACGTTTCCGTGAGGCTTACTAATGAACCCAAAAAAACCGAATGCAGAACCGCAACCAGACCTAGCGCGTATCGTTGCCATTAATAAGCGAGCCGATATTGTGATGGCGGGCATCGGTATCTTGATTACGGCAGTCGCCATGGTGTTACTGTTGACAGTGTTTATTGATTTGACGATGAGCGGCTGGGAACGCCTGATAACGCCGCATTTTTATACCAACTTCCCCTCGCGCCATCCCGAAGAGGCGGGCATTATCTCCGCTGTGACTGGCACCAGTTTGGTGATGTTGGTTACCGCGCTGATTGCTATTCCGCTGGGCGTAGGGGCGGGGCTTTATCTGGAAGAGTATGCGTCCAAAAACTGGATGACCGACATTCTGGAAATCAACATCAGCAATCTAGCTGGGGTGCCTTCTATTATCTATGGTCTGCTGGCACTGGGCCTGTTCGTGTATGGCTTTAATCTCGGCGAAACCATCATCACTGCCGGGCTGACGCTGGCACTGTTAATTTTGCCCGTGATTATCGTCTCGACCCGCGAGGCGGTTCGTTCTATTCCGCTGGATTTGCGCGAGGCGGCTTATGGTTTGGGGGCGGATAAGTGGCAAACAGTGCGCCTGTACGTGCTGCCTGCTGCCCGCCCCGGCATTCTTACCGGTGCTATCGTTGGATTGGCGCGGGCGATTGGTGAAGCGGCGCCGGTGATCACCATTGGCGCACTGACGTTTATCGCCTTTTTGCCACCGTCGCCCATTCAAGGAACAGCGCCGTTTATCAACTTTGAGTGGCTGCAAAGTCCATTCACCGTGATGCCCATCCAGCTATTCAATTGGGTGTCGCGGCCACAAGCCGAGTTTCACATCAATGCTGCTGCGACTGGTATGGTCTTGATGGTAATGACCTTGATCATGAACTCGCTGGCTATTTATATACGTTTCCACTTGCGCAAGGCAGTACGTTAAGGCACGGGTGATTTTCCGAGTAGTGAGATAGTGGAGGTAGTGCGCATGGATGATCTGAGCGATATGTCGTTTCTGAATCCGGGCAAGGAAGTGCCAACGGATATTCCACAGGCAGGTGCCTGCCGTGCCGAATTACGGAATCTAAGTTTCTGGTATGGCGGTACTGAACAGGCACTTAAAAACATCAATCTACCCATTGCCAAAAATCGCATCACCGCGCTGATCGGTCCTTCTGGTTGTGGTAAAACGACCCTGTTGCGCTGCATCAATCGTATGCACGACCTTTATGCGGATAATCGTTACCAAGGCGAAATCCGTCTATTGCCCGAAGATGAAAATCTGGTGTCCCTTGACGCATTGCTGGTGCGTCTGCGCATTGGTATGGTGTTTCAAAAGGCGAATCCATTTCCCAAATCTATTTACGAGAATGTCGCCGCTGGCTTGCGGGTGCGCGGTATCAATCGTAAGCGCCTGCTCAATGATCACATTAAGCAGGCACTCACGGATGCCGCACTCTGGGATGAGGTTAAAGATCGCTTGTATGAATCGGCTACCGAACTCTCCGGCGGTCAACAACAGCGGCTATGTATTGCCCGAGCATTGGCGGCAAGCCCTGAAATTCTGTTACTGGACGAGCCGACATCAGCACTTGACCCCATCGCCACTGCCAAGATTGAAGACCTGCTGACCGAACTGCGGAATTCCGTCACCATCGTGATCGTTACTCACAACATGCAACAGGCAGCGCGAATTTCCGATTTCACCGCCTACATGCACCTAGGTGAAATAGTCGAGTACGCCTCGACCGATGTGATGTTCACTAACCCCCGTGAAGAAAAGACACTGTACTATGTGACTGAACGCTGGCGATATGATTCTGCCCATATTGAAGAATACAATCCGCCTATCTAATGTAGGTATTTCGAGACGCTGGAAAGCCATTTACGCTGAAGCCTATCCAGCCGTTTAATTCCATTTACACATTACACACGCATTACGTTGAGGTATTGATATGACAGGTATTACCTATCGTGCTGAGATACGAGACCTGAGCTTTTGGTACGGCGGTACTGAACAAGCACTCAAGAACGTCAGCTTGCCCATCGCCGAAAATCTCGTCACCGCACTGATTGGTCCCTCCGGCTGTGGCAAAAGTACTCTGCTACGTAGCATCAACCGTATGCACGACCTTTATCCGGGTAATCGCTACCAAGGCGAGATTCGCCTGCTACCGGAAAATGAGAACTTGGTAGAGATTGACCCGGCATTGGTGCGACTGCGTATCGGCATGGTATTTCAAAAGCCAAATCCATTTCCCAAATCTATTTACGAGAACGTCGCCGCTGGCTTACGAGTGCGCGGTATCAAGCACAAACACTTGATCGATGATCGTGTTGAGCAAGCACTCACGAGTGCCGCCCTCTGGGAGGAAGTCAAAGATCGCCTACACACCTCGGCTTATGGGCTTTCTGGCGGTCAGCAGCAACGCCTGTGCATCGCTCGGGCGCTGGCACCCAATCCCAAAATTCTGCTGTTAGACGAGCCGACTTCGGCACTCGACCCCATCGCCACCGCCAAGATTGAAGACCTGCTGACCCAATTGCGAAATTCAGTCACCGTCGTGATCGTCACCCACAACATGCAACAGGCTGCGCGGATTTCCAATTTCACCGCCTACATGCATCTCGGTGAAATGATCGAATACGCCCCAACCAATGACCTGTTCGCCAGTCCCCGTGAAGAAAAGACACGCGACTACATCACCGGTCGTTTCGGTTAATTTTACCCACGCCATCCAACGGAACTTACAAATGACCCATCAACATACGTTACGAGTCTTCGACGAAGACCTCAAAACCCTAAATTCTGAACTCGTCAACCTGGCTGGACAGGTGAATCAGGCACTGGAACAAGCCATTGAGGCATTGCTCACGACCGACTCGGCACTCGCCACCAGCGTCATCAACAGCGACCAACAAATTGATGCGCTACAAGAGCGCATCAGCACCCATACCACGTACACCTTGGCGCGCCAACAAGCTGTCGCCGATGACTTGCGCATGATCCTCGCTACTGCCCGCATTGCCATGCACCTAGAGCGGATTGGCGATTACGCTAAAAACACCGCTAAACGCAGCCAGCAACTTAATACCGCCATTGATGCTGAAGTCGCCGCAGAGTTTCGCTGGATGGGCGAGCGCGTTGCCGCCATGCTGCGTCAGGTGACCGATGCTTACCTAAGGCATGACGCTGAACAAGCCAATGTCACCTGGTCAGACGATGTTGAATTGGATACGGTCTATGCCAAGCTGTTCGTACACCTGCTCACGCACATGAATGAACAACGCGCTGACGTGGCGGACTGTACGCAACTGCTATTTATCGCCAAGGGACTGGAACGGGCGGGCGATCATGTCACCGATATTGCCGAAGAAGTCTATCTGATGGTCACCGGCAATCCACTACGCGGAACAAGGCTTAAAGTGGATGAATTTACCGTAAATACTGTATCTGCATAATACTAAACAACCACCCGCTTGAAGCGGGTGGGTTAGAGAGCTTGGTGGCTGAAAGCCGGGATACAGGGCGGATAGCTCTGTTAATTTGGTGGTTCCCCACCTTCTGTTCTAAAATTATCACTGGAGTTTGCTTCAAAATGATGTTCCAAATAATTTTTAATCCTATCTTCTGTCATTTGTCCTATGTCCTACAGAAATAGCCCCTTGCCCAAAAGTGCTGGCTCTCTAGGAATTTGTGTTGCAATAAATTATATTTGAAAACAATCTATTACAGCATAATGACACCTAGAACCGAAGCCGAAAAACGACACCGTTTATCACTGTACCTCATTAATTCTTCGTGCTTGGATGTAAAGCAGCCACCACAGCGGATAAATTTTTGGCAGCACGCCGGACGGAAGTGCGCTGTAACTCATTGATTAAATTATTTACTCCAACACAAATTCCTGAAGAGCCTAAATAAACACCCCTGCATTGCGCAGGATTTTTGTTGGTCTCCAAGTCACGACAACAGGCGCATAATCATTCTGTGCAACTGTTGTCGTAACGCACAAGACCGACAAAGACCAGCGGGGAGGTATTTGTTGCGAGTTGCCTAAGTGCTCAAGGTCAGTGATTTAGTACCATCATTAAAAATCACTTCAGCATTTCGCCCAATGAATTTTAATGAATAAATTAGCCAATCAAGCACTTACGAAATAGCGATTGTTCGTGTCCCAGCCCTTTGTTCAATGGCGAAGGTACTGATTTTATCGAATCCCAGAGTCGTCAGCCATTCCTATGACTCACAAATAACTCACAAATCAACCGTGTTTTCAAAAAAATTATGCGTCTATTCTCCATTTCTCGCCTTATTCTTCTGCTTGTCCTCGTGTTGCTCTTGCTATTCGTCGGCATGTGGCTTTCTCAACGCATTGAGCGCGTCACTGAAGAAAAATATGTTGGCTATCAAGGCGAAGCGCGTTATAACCCGTTGCTGGCAGCGCAACGTCTATTAAAAAAAATGCACATTGATGTCAAAGCCGTGCATCATCTGCCCAACATTGAACATAGCTTGCAACAAGGGGATGTGCTTTTTTTAATCCAAAGTCACCGCCCCCTGTCGGCAAGCAAAAGCAAGGCGTTACTGGCTTGGGTAGCGCGAGGGGGTCACGCGCTGTTGGTGAGCAACACGCTGCACAATCAACAAAACTTTGTGGCAGATCCAACCCTGGAAAGCTTGCAAGTTGAGCAATTTGACTTGGGGCTGGACACTGAAGCCGTGCGCCAAGCCGGACCTGTTGCGGTGAAATTAAACAAGAACAGCTTTCACGTTAATTTTCATCCCGACTATATTTTAAGCCTCAGTGAAACTAGCAAAGACGGCAGTATTGTTTTACGGCATTTGCTGCATTTGGGGCACGGGGAAGGAGATGTCACGCTGCTCACCGATGCTTGGTTTCTGCACAATGCACGGATTGGCGAGCTAGACCACGCGGCATTTTTCTGGGCATTGCTCAATTTGCAACAACGCCCGCAGCGCGTGTGGCTAGTCTATCCATTAAGCAAAAATTTAGTTGATAGCGCGGAGACTCGCCGCAAACCCACGCAAGGCGGCTATTGCGAAGATTGCGAAGACAGCGAATTTGCCGCTCAAACGCCACCTTTGTGGCAAATACTGTGGAAAAATGTCTGGTATGTCATGATCAGCTTGCTGACATTGTTATTGTTCGCCTTGTGGCGCGCCACGCGGCGTTTTGGCAGCTTATTAGCGCCGCCTTCGGAACAACGCCGCAGCTTGCTTGAACACATAGAAGCCAGCGGCGAATTTTTCTGGCGCAGCGGACAGGCAAACCAGCTATTGCGCGGCTTGCGGCAGTCGGTGTTCAAAGACCTACAACGCCAGCATCCGGCTTGGCTGAATTTATCCCACGCCGACATCAGCCAGCGTATCGGACAGCATTGCGCCATGGCGCCGGACAAGGTGAGCCAGTCTCTGTATCACGTAGAATTTTCTTCAAGCGCGGCATTTACTGAAGCAGTACAGTGTCTTAAACACATTCAGCGGGCGTTATAAAGCCCAGCGATACCTTTGCCAAAGCCTGCTTGCTCTATTTGGAAAAGTCAATCTTCATGATGCTAGAGTTGCCTGCTGGCAGGCAGTCCCGCCTGTCTGGTAGGCAGAAACTAGGGTGATGAAAATTCCCCCACCTAAGAAACATAAACCGATCCTATTTTTGTTCCCTGCAACAGGCGGAGAAAGCCTGTCGTCTTTTGGCTTGTAGCGTCTCGCCAAGATGCTTTGTTTTCCACTCAATCACCGCTTTAACCGGCGTGCTTTCCAATGCTTGCCTGACCACATTGGTGCTCAACTCCGCCACCATCGCCGGAATCTTTTTTTGAGCTTCATCTGCCTGCTGCCGCTCGCGCTGTTCGATAACGGCTTTCAGGCACTTGACTACCGCCGTTGAAACTAGGGCATTTAGCATCCAGTCCAGCAGACATATACTGCTCACGGTCAACTTTTCGGATAATGAGATAGGCAAAAATTATCAAAACCTATAGATTTTCAGATAATTAAATGCCTGAAACAAACCTGACAGGTCTTCAAGACCTGTTAGGTTTTTAGAAATTATTTATCTGAAGCACTATAAAATGCCAAAAAAAGCGTAATCCCTTAACGCTAAAAACCGAAAACTTTAACCTCAGCAGTGTAAAACCTAAAACTGTACTTCCATTTGTATAATTTTGCCCTCGCGCTCTACTTCAATTTCGGCACTGTTGCCCTGCCCTATCTCTAGTAAGGCGAATTTCAAATCAGCCAGATGCGCAATGGGATGTCCGCCGAGTCGCAAAATCACGTCACCTTTTTCAACTTTAGCCACAGCCGCGGGACGCTGCGGCTCGACATCCATAACTTGCAAACGCCCGCCTTTCTGCCCGCCATGCGCTTGCGCGGGAAGCAAAAATACGCCTAAACGCGGTGCTTCCTCGCCCAACAAAGGCGGCGGATACAGCACATAATGGGCAATATTCGGCGCGGGAATTTCATCCTGCACAATGCTGATGTAATCCAAACCATTGCGCTGTTTGAGCCGCTCAGGAATGCCATAGCCATAACGCAAATGCCCGTTGCCCGCTAAAATTACCAGCGTATGCTGCGGATTTTTTTGTAAAAACTCATGCGCGGCTTGCGCCATGCTCTCATCCCACAAGACCTGCGCTTGATGGAAATTCTCAAAACGCGGCTTACTCAAACCTTCTAGGTTTTTAAAACCTAGAAGGTTTATAAAACTATCGGCGTGTGGGTGCATAGCAAATACTGCTTTGAGGTCTTCGCGGTATTGATAGGGCGAAAAATCTAGGCTGTCGGGTAATTGCGCCCGTGCTGGCGCGTCAAGCTGAGAGAGACCCTCGCGCCCCACTTGACGGCTGATGTCGCCTTCAATATTTAACGCCCGCAGCGGTAATTGCTGCTGTTTGGCATAATCAATAATCGGTTTGTACAAATTATAGTCATAACGCCATTTGTTAAAATATTGAGATTGTTGCAAAAATTCGGATTCGCTGATTTTATCGGCAAGGTAATCATCTAATGCCTGTTGATAAGGTTGTTGGAACATTTCCATGCCAATAGCGACTTGATGCCCGGCTTGATGCAAATAGCGAATAATGGTTAATTGATTGATATGATGGGCAAATTGATCATGCTGTTCGCCCACATAGAGAATTTTAGCGGTTTTCAGTTGCGGCAGAATCGCGCTCAAATCTTGCACTTGCACAGGTTGCACGACGGCAGTGTGATCTTGCTGCCACACCGGTAAACCCGCATGACTTTCGGCAATAGATTTCAGCGTATTTTTGCCATCAATAAAGTGCAGTTCAGAATATTTACCATAATGGGCTATTTTTCTCGCTGCCCGTTGTGCTTGTTGGGCGTTTTCTGCGTATAGCCACAAAATGCGTTTATCGGCTTGGTAGGGGTGCTTAAACACCTTGATCATCACGCCTTGCGCGGGAATCTTCTGCGCGCCGATTAATGGCGTAATAGGCTTGCCGATAATCACCAGATGTGTCGCTTCTTGCGCCCAGTCGCCGTCGGGAAATGTGTAGGTGGGTGCTGAAGCAATATTGAGCGTATCCCGCCAAACTCGCGCCTCAGCCCCAGCCTCATTGAGGATGACTTTTAGCCTCAAACTTTCTAGGTTATTAAAACCTTCTAGGTTTTTAAAACCTTCTAGGTTTTTAAAACCTAGAAGGTTTATAAAACCCAATACTTGCGCCAAAATCGCCGGCGTTTCGCTCTCATCCAAACGCCGCATCACATCATAATCAGCATCCAAAACAATCTTAGACGGCAGCGCGTCTAGGCTCAAACTATAGCTTTTCTCTAACTGATCTAAATGCAGCACCACTTTTTCTTGCCCCAAACTGGTTTCAATATGCAGAGGCAAACGCAAATCATAGGCTTGCTCAGTATGTTGTTTAAGTTTAAACAATAGTTTTAATTGTCCTTGCGCAACCTTCACTTGCGGATTTTCCACGCTAATATGCGCAATATCCTGGCGTTCTACCCCTTGCTGAAAAAGACCGCTCAAATCCTGCTTGCTGACATCGGCAAAAGCCTTTTGTAAATCTTGCCAAGCAGCCGCTTTGAATTGATTGTGTCGCAAAAATGTTTGCAAAGCTAACATAAACGAGGGTTCGCCCAGCCGTTGCTGTAAATCGTGAAAAATCATTGCCGCCTTGCCATAGCCCACAGCACTTTGCGCTTTGTTGTGACGCATACGAAAATCGCGCAGCGGCATGGCTTGCGAGTCATCCACATAAGCCGCGTAATCCAGCAGAATTTGCTGACGATACGCCGCGCCTTTCCCCTCCAGATGCTGGAAATAATGGTCAGCCAAATAATTCACCAAGCCTTCCGCCCAATTCCCCGCGGCATAATCAATCCACACGCTATGACCGAACCACTCATGGAGGATTTCATGTCCCAGCGAAGTTTTCACAATAAACGGCAGACGCGCTACCTGCTGCCCCAGTAAGGTGTAGGTCGGCAACGACCAGCCAGTCGGCTGCTGGTGCATGACAATCGCAAACCGCTTAAACGGATAAGCAGCAAGACGCTCGCTATAAAGTTCCAGATAAGTTTTCGCATAATCCCGATAAGTTTTTGCTAATGACTTGTCTTCTTGGAAAAAATAACTGTCAATTTGGATGTCGTTGTGGGTTTCTGTCTCATACACATAGCGGCTAGAAGCGGTCAAACTCAAGCGTTCTAGCGGATAAGGAAAAGTAAACGCAAACAAGCGTTGCTGCCCCTGTTGACTGACTTGGATGCGATCCGCCTCACTATTAGCCTCGAACGCCGCCGGCAGCAGCGCGGAAAATTGGTACAGCACCGCCCGGTCGGGTAGCGGATACCAATTTGCATCCATCAAAAACACATGTTCAGGGGTGACTAAATTATAGCCATGAGTGCTAATCTTCATGCTATAAGTCAACTGCACCGGCACACGCGCCGCCAGTTCCAAGTCCAGTGCTGAGCGCTCAAGTTTCTGTGCTGTGCCATTGACTGACAAGCTCTGCAATGGCGGCAGGCGTAGCTGCAAGCGCGTTGCAGTATCCGATTGCAACTGAATTTTGCCATACAAAAACTGTTTGGCAGGCTCGATCTGCACATCCAGTTGATAATGAATCTGCGCCATGACGAGACTAGGCAGCAAAAAAAACCAACCCGCAAAATGCTTAAAGTTCATAAAATTCCTTATATTCATCACTCACCTCACGCACAGCGAAGTAAATTGTGGTAAATTTCCCGTATGAAAAACGAAACATTAGACATCTACATTGACTATCTCATCAACTCCTTTAACGCCTCCCGAATTTTAATGGCGATGTCAGCCGTGATGTTATCACTCGCATGTTGGCATCACCAGCACAGACATCCAAGTATTTATGCTTGCGCGTCAAACCTTTAGTTCGAGAAATCGAAGATTAAAGAGGGTGTTTGAAACGTTGATGATAGCATCCTAGAAAAACTATCTTAAAATCAAAACCAAACTCAATCATTTCGCGCTCAAAAACAAGCTCTACATTAAAGCTGTTCAGTAAGCATTTGGGGAACTGCAAAATCCTCTTGAGTGCGTAACGTGAGTGAATACCTATCCCTTAACCTGACAAGCGACTGCTTGGCACGCTAAAAACGGCTTGTTACAAATTTTTTTTGCGGATTTGCCTATCACAGATTGATTTAGGCTAAACTTGTTGCGGTTTGTGCCTATAAAAACCTTAAAAAAGGCGTTATGCTATTTCCACAAAATCCCTTTTCATTCCAAAGGACGACATGTAAGACGAGGCTGCTATGACTGAAAGTTCGATACAAATTAACAAGCGTTTGGAAAATCTGCAAAAACATCTGGCTGAAGAACATCCAGATAATCCGGTAATGGCAAATGCGGTACAAAGTTTCCGCCATCTTGACGAGGTGGCTTATAACTTGGGTTTGCTGGACAAGGATCAGTCCTATGCCACACGAGTGTCTTGGTGGCCTATGATCGCTATTTTAGGTACTTTTTCGGCGGGTAAATCCACCTTTATCAATTCTTATTTGGGACATAACCTGCAACGCACCGGTACGCAAGCGGTGGATGATAAGTTTACCGTGTTAAGTTTTAGCCATCAGGCGGAGGCGAAAACCTTGCCGGGTGTGGCTTTAGATGCTGATCCGCGTTTTCCGTTTTTCCAAATCAGCCGCAGTATTGCGGAGATTTCTGAAGCGGGACAACAGCGCATTGATGCCTATTTGCAATTAAAAACCTGCCCTTCTGAAAATTTACGCGGCAAAATCATGATCGATTCGCCGGGTTTTGATGCGGATCAACAACGTACCGCAACTCTGCGCTTGACCCAACATATCATTGATTTAGCCGATCTGGTGATGGTGTTTTTTGATGCGCGCCATCCTGAACCCGGTGCTATGCAAGATACCTTAGATCATCTGGTGTCTTCGACTTTAGACCGTGCGGATTTCAATAAGTTCTTGTATATCCTTAATCAAATTGATGTGACCGCGAAAGAAGACAATCCCGAAGAAGTGGTTGCTGCTTGGCAGCGTTCTTTGGCGCACGCGGGGCTGACTGCGGGGCGTTTCTACCGTATCTATAACCCGTCGGTAGCGATTCCGATTGAAAATGAAAAAACCCGTGAGCGTTATGAGAAAAAACGCGCTGAGGATATGGCGGATATTGAGGTGCGCATGCAGCAAGTGGAGGTCGAGCGTTCTTATCGCATTGTCGGCACGCTAGATCAAACCGCGAAAGACATCGAAAATCGCATCGTACCTAAGCTCAGCGATATGCTAAAACGCTGGCGTAAACGGGTGTTTGTCTCGGAGGGCGTGATTTTAGCTTCCCTAGCCGCGATTTTGGCGTTCATGTTTAGCATCACCAGTAGCTGGGATTTGTTGGGCAGTTTATTCGGCACTTTAATTGAGGGCAGTGTTTTGTCTTATGTATTGATTATTGTGTTGGTCGGTGTTTTGGGCTATTTCCATTTTTCCATGCGCAAGCTCGCGGCAAATAGTATTTTGCGTAGCCTAGCCATAGAAATGGCAAGCGATGAGGACGCGCTTGAACAATATTCTCGCGCTTTCCGTAAAAGCACCTCGCCTTTCCGTCCGATTTTTCTCAATAATCCGGCGGGCTGGGGCGGCTATGCACGACAAATTCTGGATAAAGTCAGAAGCGATTCTAATGACTATGTGCAAGCCTTGAATGATCGCTTTACCAATCCTTCAGGACGCGACAAAGAAGCCGCTAAAGAAACCATTAAAACGGACTAACTAGCGAGCAGAGCTTAAAAAAAACCGAATATCGTATATTCGGTTTTTTTTTGCCCAGCTACGGCTTGGCACTACAAAATCGAAAAAGTTGAATATCAATACACCTGCGCAATTTTTGGCAAAGACACCTGCTCTAGCAACACCACGCGGTGCGTCAATAACACCGTGTCCTCCGGACGTGCATCAATCAAAGCAGATAAATTGCTGATCGCGTCATACCAAAAACCTGAACGTGCATAAACGGGATACAAAGCCATACCTTGTTTGGTGTCAGCCAAAGCTTGATTTAAGCCGGGGGAAGGGGGAACGCGCTTTAAGGTGGCACTAGTCAACGGATTGCCGCGTTCGCCCGGTGCGGTCGGCAGGCTGACTGACCATTCATAAATCAGATCATATTGTAATTGCACCTGATGCGCTGCCAGATTAATAGCATGTACGCCCGCTTTGGATACGTGTAGAGAGACCTCCAGCAGTGGCGCAGACTTTGTTGGGCTGACCTGTTGTAAACGAAAACGTGCTTGTTGAATCGGTTTAGAGCTAAACCAATACAACACCGGCTGCGCATTCATCACATGCCCCGTGTGTTCGGGCGCGATGACAAAAAACTTCAAGTCGCTGCCACTACTGCGTGTGCCAGCTCCCATGCGGCGCGTTGGCGCACCCGTTTCGGGTGGATTATAAACCGGTTTGGTATCGGCATAGACGACATCAAGTGGCAATAACAAGAGGCTGCCTAGCAAGCCAAGCAAGGCTTGTGCAATATAAGCATTAAATTTAGGGTTCATACGGGTCTCCTACCGAGTTGTTTGATAAAGTGGGCGATGTGACTTACTGAGGTTACACAAAGGCTGTGTTCTCATTTGTTCTGTGTTAAGTGACATTTTGTAGCAAAAAGCACCGCCGCTTAACATGAACAACTAAAACCACCACACATTCTGTAAAAATTCGCCACCTTTCACCATTTCACCAAAGAGGTTGATTGATGTATTACACCCAATTACGCCCAATTTTGATTTTATGCCTTTCTCTTGTTGTTCTGCCCATACACGCCGCCAACGACTGCCATCAAGCCTATCATGCGGCTTTGCAAGCGGGCGCGAAAGCCCAAAGCCAATTAGAAGCACTGCTGCACACCTGCCCGGACATGAGTGGCGAAGTATTATTTAGTTTAGGACGCATCGCACAACAGCGAAATCAGTTAGACAAAGCGCAGGCGTATTACCAGCAATCCATCGACGTATTCACACCCAAAGCGGCGAAAAATCAGCTATATGCGCTGAAATTAGCCGATTCTCAACAAAAACTCGGCGATCTTGCGCGGCAGCGCAGTGACTATGCGGAGGCTGAAACACTGTATTTAGACAGCCTGCAACTGCGTCAACAACAGGCTGACCCAGTTCCGCTGCAAGTCGCCAGCAGCCTCAATGACTTAGGCTTGTTATATAACCGTCAAGGTGAGTACGAAAAAGCCGAAAGTGCGTTAAAACAGGCTTTGCAACTCAAGCAAACACACCTGCCCGCAGGACATTTGCACCTCAGCACCAGCTTAAACAATTTAGCCTTAGTGTATAACAATGCCGGACGTTACGCCGAAGCCGAGCCTTTGTACCAACAAGCCCTACAGATTCGCCAACAACAACTGCCCGACGCGGATCCGCGCATTGCACGGAGTTTGCACAATCTAGCCTTGTTGTACGAACACCTGGGTGATCATGCACAAGCACAAGCCATCTATGAAAAAACCTTAGCTTTGCGCGAAAAAACGCTGGGGGCGCAGCATCCCGATGTTGCTAACACAGTCCATCAACTTGGCTTATTGGCACATAAACAAGAACAACTGGACACTGCCGAAACGCTCTATTTACGCGCCCTAGACATCAATCGCCAAGCATTAGGTGACGCGCATCCATCCTTAGCCCCCACCCTCAGCGCGTTAGCTGCCTTGTATCGCAGTCGCGGCGACCGCCAGCAAGCCGAAGCCCTGCATCAACACGCGCTCTCCATTCAAGCACAAAAACTCGGCATACAGCATCCTGACTACGCTATTAGCTTAAATAATCTAGCTTTTTTATATACCCAATCGAAACAATTTGAGCGTGCCGAAGACCTTTATTTACGCGCCCTATTTGCCCTCACAGCGCGTCAAGCACCAGCAGAATTATGGTTTGTACAACACAGTCTTAGCGAAGCCTTGCGCCGTCAGGGGGCTTCTCGTGCGGCGATTTTTTTCGCCAAACAAGCGGTCAACACATTACAAGGCTTACGCCTCAATGTGCATGAGTTACCCAAAACCCTACGCCAGCATTTTTTACAAGACAAAGCCCCGGTTTATCAACAACTGGCTGATACCTTATTGAATCAAGGGCGTTTGTTAGAAGCGCAGCAGGTGTTAGGCATGTTGCGTGAAGAAGAGTATTTCGATTTCATTGAGCGCGACAACGCCGCCGACGTGCGCCGCACCCACGCGACGTTTAATCCGCAAGAAGTCACTTGGGAAGTCGAACAAGACATCTGGCTGGAAAAATTAGCCGCCACTTATGCTGCCACACAAAACGCCGCAGACCAGGCTTGGCAAGACCATTTACAGGCTTTCAACGGCTGGTTACAAAGCCTCAAACGCGCTGAAACGCAAAAAACCGCAGAAACATTACCGCGCCCGCAAGCCTTACAAAAACTCTTGGGCGAATTAGGCAAAGGCACCGCATTGTTACAGTTTCTAGCTGTACAACAGCAGGTGCGTATGATTTTGACCACCGAACATCAACAGATAACACAAAAAATCAAGCTATCGCGCAGTCAATTAAATCGGCAATTACTCGAATTTCACGCCCTTCTGCAAGACCCCACGCAGGACCCGCTGCCTGTTGCGCAAAGTCTCTATCAAGCCTTGTTAGCCCCGCTAGAAGCCAGCCTACAAGCCGCGCAAATCCAAGTGCTAATGCTTGCCCCTGACGGACCGTTACACTACATCCCGCTGTCTGCCCTGCATGATGGTGAACAGTATGTTGCCCAGCGTTACGCACTGGTACGCTACACCGCTGCCGCCCAACATACCTTGCTGGAAAAACCGCACCCGCAATGGCAAGCGGTAGGTTTGGGCTTAAGTTTAGCCATAGAGGGTTTTAGCCCATTGCCCAGCGTCGAGCGCGAATTAAACGGCATTATTAAAGGAAAAGCCTCAGACAGCAGCGGCATTCTGCAAGGACGGGTGTTATTAAACGAGGATTTTAATCAAGCCAATTTACAAGCCGCGCTCTTGCAAAAATGGCCCGTGTTACACATTGCCAGCCATTTTGTGTTTGAACCCGGCACCGAGCAAGCCTCATTTCTGTTGCTTGGAAACGGTGACAGACTGAGCCTTGCACAAGTTCGCGCCAACTACCGTTTTGACCATTTGGATTTGTTGACACTATCGGCTTGTGACACCGCCGTCGGCGCAACCGGAGGACAGGAAATTGAAGGTTTTGGCGCGTTAGCACAACATCAGGGCGCGAAAGGCGTTTTAGCGACTTTGTGGCCGGTTAATGATGACAGCACGGGGCTATTCATGCAGCAATTTTATCAACATCGCGTCACTCATAACCTGACCAAAGCTGCTGCCGTGCAAGCCGCACAAGCCGCCTTTATACAAGCCGCGCAAGCCAACACAGCCGGGCAGGCGTTACCCTATTTTTACCAGCACCCTTATTACTGGGCAGCGTTTATTTTGCTGGGCAATTGGCTATAGAAAATCCCCCCTTAGCAACGGGCGTTATCAGGCAGGCGCAGTCTATGATTGATTCACATTGCCATTTTGATGATGAGAGCTTCGCCCACGACCGTGTTGCCGCTTTGCAACGCGCTCAAGCGGCGGGTGTAGAGGCGCAAGTGATTCCCGCTGTGACGGCTGCGGGTTGGTCGGGTATCCGCGCTTTGTGCGCCGCGCATCCGGGTTTATATCCTGCCTACGGCTTGCATCCCCTGTATTTATCCGCGCATCAAGCGCGACATCTGCAACAATTAGCCGGCTGGCTGGATGCAGAACCTGCGGTAGCGGTGGGTGAGTGTGGGTTGGATTATTTTGTCAAAGATTTAGATCGTGCCGCGCAATGGGCGTATTTTCAGGGGCATATTCAATTAGCCGCGGATTTTCATCTACCGCTGATTATTCATGCGCGTCGTGCGGTAGATGATGTGCTGCAAGCATTGCGCGGCTTTAACCGCCGCGGGGCGGTTTTATCGGGTGTAGTCCACAGTTTTGCCGGCAGTTTACAGCAAGCCGAGCAATTGATAGATTTGGGTTTTTATTTAAGTTTTGGCGGACCTGTTACTTATCCCCGCGCTCAGCGTTTGCGGCGTTTAGTGCAAATCTTGCCCCTGTCGTCCTTATTGTTGGAAACTGACTCGCCCGATCAACCTTTGAGTACGCACCGCGGTGAGCGTAACGAACCCAGTTATTTACCCGAAGTGCTGGCGGCTGTCGCTGCGTTGCGCGAGGAAGATGCGCAGACCATTGAAGCGGTGACAACAGCAAATGCACGGCGTTTGTTTGGCTTACCTTAGAAGTGCGTTTTGAAGAGAAGCTTTTGCCTAACGTCAATCAATCAAGCTTCGTCAAGCGGCGCATTCATAAGTGCTTCAATATCCATTTCCAGTAACTCAATGCCCATTTTTTTACAAAAACGCCGTTCTTTATCAGTGGGTTCTGCCATCAACGCCCAAGCCGCAGGCGTGCCTGCCGAGTACATAATATCGGACAACACCATGCGCTCGGTGTCGCGGTTCATGCGCATTCCCAAAAACACATACTGCTTGCCTTTACGGTATTCCTTCAAAAAACTGGGAATGGCAAAGCCCCCCATCAATTCTGTGATGTAATCCACATAATCCGCGTCTGAAGCGATATAAGTATCATCGGGACGCGGGCTGCCCATCGGTTTGAACAACATCGGCAAGCGACTATCCACCTCGTCTTGACTCACGGCTGTGTATTTTTCACCGTCATAATGATGCAAACAAAAACGATAATCAGTGCCAGCAATACGCGAAATACCGCGAATTAAGGTATGTGGCGTGTCGGCGTAGCTGTCTTGCAACTGCGTATCACGGTTAATGTCGATCACATAATGCGGCTTGATGCGAGCCAGCCAATCGTGCAGCGGGGCGCGTGTCCATGGGGTTTCACCATAAGTATGGGCAAGAAACTGGTGGACTGCTTTGCGTCCGCGTTTGAGTTCGGTGTTCATCGCAGCGCGTGGAAATTCATACATGAGTTTCGCCGCCATCGGTTTGCCGCCGTTCATGGCAATAATCAGACTGTCGCTGTCGGCGGGTATCGGCTCACCGGTTGCGGCGTTTTGCGCGCCTTTTAGCGCATCAGGACCCAGATAAGGTACAATTTGATGGGTGCGAATACCCGCCAACAAATCTGTTAAAGAAGACATGAAAACACTCCGTGTTTTTTAATCAGAAAAAATAATCATCGCTCAAACCTGACAGGTTTTGAAAACCTGACAGGTTTTTATACAATTGATGTAATATTGCTACACAAAGTCTAATTGGTAACCATCATCTACTTTGATGATACACTTAAACAGCCCCCACTGTTTCGCGCACCGCATTGGTTGCTGAAGCCAACACCTCTTCTAAAGACAGCGTTGGATACTTAGGTTTATAAGCCTGCATTTCTTCATAGACTTTAACGATTTTATCCGCCGCAGACATGCCTTTGAAATCGCTTTTTTCTAATGCCAATTCATCTAAAACTTCATTCCAAGGTACACCTTGCAATAAAGGAATTAAGATAAAATTAATCCCCGCAATCTCAACTTGCGCTGCTTTCTCAATATTCACCACATACAATAATACCTGCATGTCAGCCGCGAAATCAGCTTGATACTTTTCTAATAAAGTGTGGATTTGTGCCATTCTATCAATTGCGCCGACTAATAATTTCAGCTTTTCATCTGCCAACAAGATCACGCCCCGCACAATTTCTTTAGGCGGTTTGCTATGCCCTTTCGCATCACCAACACCGCCTTCGACCAACACCCATTCACCACGAAAAGCAGACAAGCTCGCGCTTGACGCATTTTCTAAAAAATTCACATTAAACAGCAAACCCGCGTCTTTGTACTTATCTAATAACATGTGTTTCTCCAATTTACTATCTAAACAGAACTAATAGAATTTTTGTGTCAATCTACATTTCAGGCAAAGCTGCCAACCAGGCTTTTTGTTGAGCATGACGTTGGCGTTGTTCTAATGCAGCGCGAATTTTTGTGGCAACTGTGATTAAAGAATAGTGTTGCGCGGGAATAATGTTTTCACACAATAAAAGATGCAAACCTAACTCTGATTCAACAATATCGCTCAGGCTGTTTTCACTCAAAGCAAACAAAGCCGCGTCTAAGGCGGGGTAAAGCTGTCCCGCGGTAACTTCACCTAACTGCCCACCCTGCATGGCTGTAGGGCATTCAGAGTAGGTTTGCGCAAACTCGGCAAAGCGTTCAGTTTGTCCGTTCAGTTCGGCGGCAATCTTTTCAATACGCGCACGCGCCGCAGTCGGTGTGTTTTCCGCATACTCTGCATTGAGGGTAATTAAAATATGCCGCGCAGCACGTTTTTCGGGGCTAATGAACTGGGCTTGATGCTCTCGATAAAAGTTTTCAACCGCCTTGTCACTGATCGGCGGCAACCCCGCCGCGACG
>CAZOSP010000019.1:21528-39403 GCA_964582525.1 uncultured Thiomargarita sp.
ATAGCAGGGCCCGCCCCGGGACGGATCGAAGACCGACAGCTGCCCCTCCCACTGGCTGAGCGCGCCCGAAACCAGCGGCAGCCCCGCCGCGACGCGCTGCATGACCGCATCAAATATCAGTTCGCGCTGTAACGCATTGCGTAAAGTCTCTTCATCAAGCTGGTTAGCCTCTAAATCATCAATAAAATCACTATGATTTTCATAACGTTGCGCGACTTGTTTCAAAGCTTCATCAAGCTGCTGTTGGCTGATTAGCACACTCGCCGCTTCATGGCTGCGCAACACGCGAGATTCTAGGCTGTAACTTTGAGAAGCCTGTTGCTCGACTTGCTGCCATTCTGCGTCACTCAATTCAATTAAGTTTTTTTCAAAGCTATTTAAAGCATTGCGCAGCAAATGATAATTAAACTCAGGTCTTTGTCGGGCTTTCATAACTCAATGCCATCTCCGCTCAAAACTCTTCTTGCGGGTTCAAAAATGCCAAACTGCTTTCTGGCACTAACAAAACCCGCTCGGCAAAGCGTACATGATAAGACGGACCTTGTTCGCGCAAGAGATGCTCAATCTCGCCGGCATCGCCGGGCTTGGCGATAATTTCGCCGCCAATCGACAGCGGTATAATCGGCGTGACCTTATCGCGGAATTCAAAACGATTAGGAATCCATGTGTCTGAAGCCAATTGCAACTCCTGCTCACGGCAGCCTACCACGCGCCCCGCCTCGACAAAATCCACCGTGTAGATCAGTTGGTCTTGTAAAAACGTACCCACATCACGCACATAACCCACACTGCCGCGCCGAATTAACAAGCGTCCGGTTGGCTCGCCGGGGTAAGTGCCGTCATTGCGCAGATTGCGAATGACGCGCACTTCATCGTTATATTCAAATTGAGGTCGCATAAGCCACTCAAGCGCGTTTTAATAATTCATCAACGGGAATAAAGGTGGTTGAAGGCTCGTGCATTTTGAATACATTAAATACCTTCTCAGTTAAAGCATCAGATTTAACAAAATCTTGATATGCTTTAGTTAACCATTCTTTATAAACAGCGCGTTTTGCTTGTTCATCTTGTGGCATTTCTATGTTTGCTAAATAATCATGGAAACGCTGCAAAATATGTAAACGATTGACATGTACCACAGATGGCTCATAAGGCACTTCAAAGTAAGTTAAAAAATCTTCAGCACTGCTGAGTTCTTCTAAATCCAAATCAAAATCAGTATCTTCATTCATCGTCTTATTCCTCAGTGTTGCAAACACCAGACAGGTTTTACGCACTTATCTAGTTTAGTTCTAAATAGACTCTGCCAATGCCGCTTGTGCAACTTCTAATAAAGCCTTCGCACCCAAACGGTCTTTTTCATCTAATTGCGCGACTTTTTCTAAGCGTTCTATGGCTGCATCATGTTCGCCTAAGCGTAATTGCAAAAAACCCGCGCCCTTTAATGCCAGCAAATAAAAGCGAATTAAGCTCATGCGATGTGCTGCATCGTCGCCCAAATGGACGGGCTGCAACTCGTGCCAATCTTTCGGCAAAGCCAAACGCTGCGCAAACAAAGACAATACCCGCTCTGCCACAATCAGCGCGTCTGGCAGGCGATGCTGGTAATAAAAAAAACGATACAAAGCCACTAACACCAGTGGATGTTCGGGTTCTAACAAAAAGGCCCGCATCAACAGTGGCTCAGCTTTTTCGTTGCCATATTCCATAGCTGCCTGATCAAGGCAACGCCGCGCTTCGGGATTAAGCGGCTCTTCAAAATATAACGGGTTGTTTTCAATATCGAGCATGTCCATTGCGCAGTCTCGCTGGTTGTCGTCTTTATCGGCTTAGATACTATCGGCTTGGATACCTGTAGAGCAACCGCTATGCCACAAAAAAACACTTATTTTTCAAATAGGTAAAGATGAGAAAATGTACTGTTGCGTACTTTGCTGAGGAATTGTCGGGATTACTACAAACGCGGCGATAGCGCGTATATACTGCGCCCGCCTGAAACCCGAAGCTCGGAATATTGATTAAGTGCTTAAAACCCAAGTAGTTACATTAAACTTGATAAAGCAAAAAATGCGGTTTCTGGCGGGTATGAGTATAGAGGCTAGGCTGAATCCGCCTGGCGATTTTTTAGAGTGGCATTGCATTGCTTTTGGCAAACTGGGCATCAATTGAAAATTTTTTGCTATGCAGCATCTTGACCCTAAAAACAGAACAGGTTATCGTTTCGGGTTCGTTTGGTTTCTGACAAAACGCGCTTAAATGTGTTTTTATGAATAAGCCCGGTAGGGTGCGCGACATCTTTAATCGTCGCGCACGCGGGATGATGGCACGCTGCCGAGCATTCGCTGTTCGCGCCACATTCCCAAGTGGCACTTGGGAATGTGGCGCGAACCCTACTGGCTTTGTGTTTGAAATATACCGCACCCTGCCTGAAACCTGAAGCTCGGGATATTTTTAAGCACTTAAAATCTAAGAATTTAAGGAAAACTTGATAAAGCAAAAAGTGTATTTCTGGTAGCTGTGAGTATAAAACCAACATTAGGGATTTAACCGCATTGTAAAAAATATTTCACAATAGCATTATGCAGTAGTAACGCAACAAACCCGTTGCGGCGTGGTTCATTTTTAATCTATAGGTACACAAGGGAGGCCAACGTGGCCAATGAAACAGAAATCTTAACTGGGGCTGAAATAGTTGTCCGCTGTTTAGAAAACGAAGGAGTCGAATACCTGTTCGGTTATCCGGGCGGCTCCGTTCTGCATATTTATGACGCGCTCTTTACCCGCGATTATGAAAATAAAATCCAGCATATTCTGGTGCGCCATGAACAAGCGGCTACTCATGCAGCGGATGGGTATGCACGCGCTACCGGCAAACCGGGCGTAGTGCTAGTGACCTCCGGACCCGGCGCAACCAATGCGGTGACGGGTATTGCTAATGCTTACATGGATTCCATTCCAATGGTGGTGATCACAGGACAAGTGCCTACCACTTTGATCGGTAATGATGCGTTCCAAGAAGTGGATTCTGTGGGCATTACTCGCCCTTGTGTGAAACACAATTTTCTGGTCAATGATGTCAACAAACTAGCTAGCACCTTGAAAAAGGCTTTTTACGTGGCAACCACCGGGCGACCGGGTCCCGTAGTGGTGGATATTCCCAAAGATGTCACGGCGCAAAAAGCGCCTTTTGAATATCCTGACAGCATTGAAATGCGTTCTTATAAACCGGTTGAACATGGACATCCCGGTCAAATTCGCAAAGCGGCTGAACTGATTGTGTCGGCTAAACGCCCGATGATTTATACCGGTGGCGGCGTTATTCTTGGCAATGGCTCCGAACAACTGACTGAATTTACTCGCCTTTTAGGCTATCCGATCACCCAAACCTTGATGGGCTTAGGCGCGTATCCCGCCACCGACAAACAATTTATCGGCATGTTAGGGATGCACGGTACTTACGAAGCCAATATGGCAATGCACGAATGCGATGTGTTAGTGGCGATTGGCGCACGTTTTGACGATCGTGTGACCGGCGATGTGGAAAAATTCTGCCCCTACGCAAAAATTATTCATATCGACATTGATCCGTCATCAATTTCCAAAAATATCCGTGTGGATATTCCCATTGTCGGCAATATCAAAAACGTATTGACCGATTTAATTAGAGAAATCAAAGACACGGGTCGTCAACCTGATGCCGATGCTTTGCAAAAATGGTGGTCGCAAATTCATAACTGGCAAGAAAAAAATTGTCTGTACTATGATCACAGCAGCGAATTGATTAAACCGCAAGCCGTTATTGAAACCCTGTATGAATTGACTGGCGGCGATGCTTTCATTACCTCCGATGTGGGGCAGCATCAAATGTGGGCAGCGCAGTTTTACAAATTCGACAAGCCGCGCCGCTGGATTAACTCCGGTGGGCTTGGCACTATGGGCTTTGGCTTGCCCTCGGCGATGGGCGTACAACTGGCGTTTCCCGACAAACCCGTGTTCTGCATCACCGGCGAAGCCAGTATTCAAATGTGCATCCAAGAACTGTCCACCTGCAAGCAATATGATTTACCCATCAAAATCATCTGCTTAAACAACCGCTACATGGGCATGGTGCGACAATGGCAGGAAATGTTTTATGACAAGCGTTACTCGCATTCTTATGTGGATGCCTTGCCCGATTTCGTCAAACTGGCTGAAAGCTACGGACATATCGGCATGAACATCAGCACGCCCGATGCCGTTGAAAGCGCGCTAAAAGAAGCCATGGCAATCAAGAATCGCTTGGTATTCATGGACTTCACCACTGATCAAGCGGAGAACGTCTTTCCCATGGTCGCCGCTGGCAAGGGACAGCACGAAATGGTTTTGTCACCATTATCACCGCAAATGCCCATCGTAAGGGAGTTAGCCTAATGCGTCATACTATTTCCGTTTTGCTTGAAAATGAAGCCGGGGCATTGTCTCGCGTTGCTGGTTTATTCTCAGCGCGAGGTTACAATATCGAGTCTCTGACCGTAGCCCCCACCGAAGACCCTTCGCTGTCGCGCATGACCATTGTCACCACCGGTTCAGACGAAGTGATTGAACAAATCACCAAACAACTCAATAAACTGATTGACGTGGTAAAATTGCTAGACTTAACCGAAGGGGCGCACATTGAACGCGAACTCTTGCTGATCAAAGTCAATGTCAGCCAACCCTCAGTATGCGACGACCTCAAGCGCATGACCGACATCTTTCGCGGGCGCGTGATCGATGTCAGCGATGCCTGCTACACGATTGAACTCACGGGGACTGGCGATAAACTGGATGCCTTTGTCAAAGCCATCAATCCTAAACTCATCATTGAAACCGTGCGCTCAGGGGTTTCTGGCATTGCGCGGGGTAATCGCACTTTGCGGACTTAAGTTCAAAACCTTCTAGGTTTTTGAAACCTAGAAGGTTTGAGGGGTAAACATGAGTTTGTACGACGCCGACTTCTACGCTTGGACACAACAACAAAGCCAATTGCTTAAAAATGGGCAATTAAGCCAAATTGATATTGCCAATCTAATTGAAGAAATAGAAAGTATGGGAAAATCCGAGCTACGAGAATTAGAAAGCCGTTTAGAAATTTTGTTCATGCACTTACTTAAATGGCAATTCCAATCTCAATATCGAAGCAATAGTTGGCGTTATAGCATTGAAGAGCAACGCGCTAAACTCGCTGATCATCTTGTAGATAATCCCAGCCTCAAGCACAAACTTCCACAAGCCATGAAGCGTGCTTACAACTACGCCATTCGTGGTGCAGCTAAAGAAACAGGTTTTGCCAAAGAAACTTTTCCATCTGCTTGCCCTTGGACTTATGAACAAGCAATGAATGAAGAATTTTTGCCTGAATGATAGGTTGAGAATGTTAAGATGAATCCGAATAAACGTCAGCGATTAGCTAAAGAAGCAGAACTTGAAGCCCAAGAATATCGTGATAGAAATGAGCCTCTAGCAGCGGCTAGAGCATTTCAAAAAGCAGCAGACTTGTGGGAAGGTTTTGATGAATTAAAATATGCTGGTGCTTTATATTATGCAGGAAGTATGTGGGGACAAGCAAGAAAATATACTCAAGCAGAATCTGATTTAAAAAAATCACTCTCTATTTTTATAAAAAATTTCAATTCAGAACACCAGGATGTTGCTGCTTGTTATCATGAACTTGCAACTGTTTATAATCAAATGGGAAAAAGTGACGCAGCTGAAAATTTATATAAAAAAGCTCTTAATATCCGTAAGAAACTGTTGTCAGAATATAACCCAGAAATTGCCATGACTTTAAATAATCTTGGCAAACTTTATTCTGAACAGAAAAAAGATAAAGATGCCCAACCACTTTTGGAAGAAGCGGTCAGAATTTTAGAAAAAAATTTTCCCAACAACCACCTATTAATTGCTAGACCATTAAATAATCTTGCTTTAATTTTTTATGAAAATGGCAAGCATTTGGAAGCAGAAGAATATCTTGAACGCGCTGCTTTAATTGAATCACAATATACATCTAATCAATCATTTTCAAATTACTTTATAATATTACAAAAAGTGAAAGGCTTAAAAAAAGAATTAGTTAAAGCAGAAAAATTTGCCTCTTTAGGTCGTATGTCAACCATGATGGCGCACAACATCAATACGCCAGTGGGAATAATTAGAGCTAAAATGACAGGTGCATTAGATGACCTAGATGAAGGTTTATTTCATCAAGATGAACTAAGACCCTTATTAGAAAGCACCTTAAAACAAGTTCAGCGGTTGCATGATATTGTAGCAAAATTTCATCAATCGGCTAAAAGTGGAGAAGCTCAACAAGAACTTATTGATTTAAATGTATTGGTTCAAGAAGTTGTGTCATTTGCACAAGAACAATTAACCGCACATCATATAGAACTTGAATTACAATTAGAACAACAAAACAAACTAGAAGTATTGGGCAATCCCTTTGAATTACAAGAGACTTTAGTTAATCTAATCAGCAATGCTAAAGACGCACTCAATGGACAAGCGCAAGCTAAAATCTGGATTAAAACATGGATTGAACAAGACAAAGCAGGCTTTCAAGTAGAAGATAATGGCACTGGTATTCCTGCGGAGAATCAAAAAGACTTATTTCTACCTTTTATGGGTCATAAATCGGAAGGCACAGGTTTGGGTTTATACACCGCGCATCAAGCTATTCAAGCCATGAACGGAACATTAGAATATCGTCAAAGTTCTCATGGCGGTGCTTGTTTTATTGTTAGTTTACCCAGAAGTGAGATAGAAAATGGAACGTAAATACCGTTTATTAATTATTGATGATGAACAAGAGATTTTAGACACTTATGGCAGTTATTTTCGCAAGCGAGGCTTTGTAGTCGATACTTGCAATAATGGCGAAGAAGGCTTAAAACGCTTATTAGATATAGATTACGATGTCGCACTCGTTGACTTGCGGATGCCTAATTCTAAATTGGATGGTTTAGAGGTGATTCATCAAGCTGTTGAAAAAGATACCAATGCTGACATTATTGTTTTAACCGCCCACGGTGACAAGCAAGATGCGGTAAAAGCTCTTAATTATGGAGCTAATGCTTGGTTTGATAAGGCAGGGACTGACATGGGTAAAATATTTTCACGAGTGAACGAATTAGCCGAAGGAATGCCAATAGAAAAGCTCCGTGCCATTTTATCGGCTTTGCCAGAGGACGACTAAATGGATTCCTCTGAAAAATACTATTATTTTGATGCGAATGCACTATACAAAAAATATCAAGAGGAATTAGGCAGTTCTACCATACATCAATTAATTGAAAATGCTAAAAAACCTATTCTTATTTCACGTTTAACTGTTTTAGAAGTTTTTAGCCGTTTAGCAAAAGCCTATCGTACTGGAAATGTAGTACATCATTGTCGTCATTGCGATAAAATTATTCAACCACCAAAAATTGGAAAACGTGCATTAGGTACAGCAACAAAAATCTTAAAACAAGAAATATTGCATGAATTTCCATCGGATGAGGGTATATTTCAAATAATACCTATGCCTAAAGGTGTATTTAGAACAGCAGAAGCTATACTGCAAGAGTATGCAATTGAAAATAAACTAGGTATTGGTAGTATGGATGCGCTGCATTTATCCATTTTACAAAAATCAGATTTTGAGTTACCTGTTGTGATGGTTAGTTCTGATAAAGCTTTATTAAACGCTTGCGAAAAAATGAAAATTGAGTATATCAATCCACAAGATGAAAAGAACAATTCAATCCCCTAATCTTTTATTTAACAACTCCACACCAAAACAAGGACAAACATGAATATCTATTACGATAAAGACGCTGATTTATCTTTAATTCAAGGTAAGAAAGTCACCATCATTGGTTATGGCTCACAAGGTCATGCTCACGCTAACAACCTGAAAGACTCTGGTGTTTCTGTGACTGTTGGCTTGCGCTCCGGTTCTGCCTCTGCCACCAAAGCAAAAAATGCCGGTTTAACTGTCAAACCCATTGAAGAAGCTGTTAAAGAAGCGGATGTGGTGATGATGCTAGCACCTGATGAGCATCAAGCCAGCCTCTATAAACAGCAAATTGAACCTAATATTAAAAACGCAGCTGCTTTGGCTTTTGCGCATGGTTTCAATATTCATTTTGAACAAATTGAACCGCGGGAAGATTTAGATGTGATCATGATCGCGCCTAAAGGACCCGGTCATTTGGTACGTTCTACTTACACGCAAGGCGGCGGTGTGCCATCTTTGATTGCAGTGTATCAAGATGCGTCTGGGCAAGCAAAAGAACTGGCTCTGTCTTATGCGTCGGCAAATGGCGGTGGTCGTGCGGGCGTGATTGAAACCAGTTTCAAAGAAGAAACTGAAACTGATTTGTTTGGTGAACAAGTGGTGCTGTGCGGTGGTTTAAGTGCATTAGCTCAAGCGGGTTTTGAAACTTTAGTAGAAGCAGGCTATGCACCAGAAATGGCGTATTTTGAATGTTTGCACGAGTTAAAATTGATTGTAGATTTAATGTATGAAGGCGGTATTGCGAACATGCGTTATTCTATTTCTAATACCGCAGAGTATGGAGATTTAACGCGGGGTCCGCGCATTATTACCGAAGAAACTAAGCATGAAATGCGCAAAATCTTAAAAGAAATCCAAACCGGTGAATTTGCGCGTGAATTTATTAGCGAAAATATGACCGGGGCTGCGACTTTGAAAGCTAAACGCCGTATTGGTCGTGAGCATCAAGTTGAAATCGTCGGTGAAAAACTGCGCGATATGATGCCTTGGATTAAAGCCAATAAGTTGGTTGATCAGAGCAAAAACTAAGTTTTCTGCTATTAAACCTGACAAGTATTTAACGCCTGTCAGGTTTTTGTTAGGCTGAAAGGACTATCTAATGCCAAATCCGAGTGTTGCACCCATTGTCTTGAGCAAAACGCTTGGGGTTAAACTCGGCGGTGTTTTTGCCCCCGTTGTGTTGCTGTCTTTTGTCGGCGGGATGTTGCTTTGGCGTGCTTTACAACCAGCGACCAATCATCCGCAACTGGATAAAAAACTGGCTGAGTTGAGCCGCGATAATGCGCATTTACAAGAAAGTTTACAGCGACTTGCGGATGCAGTAGCGGCGCGAACAGAAACGCCAATGACAGCGGTGCAAGCCGAAAAAGCGCAAGTCCCCAAACCGCCATCCGGTAAGTTAGCGATGCTTAAACGTGTGTTAGATGACAATATCAGATTGCGTAAAGCTTAAATTTTGTCAGCAGAAAAATCTGACAAGTTTTTAAAAACTGTTGGGTTTGCGACGTATAAAGGTTTCAAAGCTATAGCCGCAGCTATTCTGTGCGTCAGCTTGGAATATTTGTTTGCCTTGACTTTGCCAATTTTGCCAATCGACTTGGGGAAACCAAGTATCACCGTTAAATTCTTTATTGACCCAAGTGATGTGTAATGTCTGCGTATGTGGCAGACATTGTTGATAAATCTCCGCCCCGCCAATGACCATAATCTGCTCTTCTGCATTCAGCATTGCGTCAAGTTGATAAATCATCTCGCAACCTTCTAGTTGCAAATTCCTTTGCCGTGTCAGCACTAAATTTCTACGTCCCGCGAGAGGGCGACCAATGGACGCAAAAGTTTTGCGCCCCATGAGAATCGGTTTGCCCATGGTCAGTTGTTTGAAATGCTGCAAATCGGCGGGCAGTCGCCAAGGTAATTGGTTTTGATAGCCGATAACTTGGCTTTTAGTCATTGCAACGACTATGGAGAATATGGTCATTGATGGAGCAATCGTTGATACAGTTCGAGGTAAGCACTCGCGCTGCGTTGCCAGCTAAAATCGCGTCGCATGGCGTTGCCTTGCAGTTGTTGCCAGAGTTCTCGATAACGATACAAAACCAAAGCGTTTTGCACAGTTTGTAACAGGGCTTGCGCACTTTCTTGTTCAAACACAAAACCGGTTGCGCTGTGCTGGTCAATCGTCAGTGGCGTAACCGCCACGACGGTGTCCGCCAAGCCACCAGTGCGGCGCACGATGGGCAATGTACCGTAGCGCATACTGTACATTTGATTAAGTCCGCAGGGTTCAAAACGCGAGGGCATGAGAAATATATCAGCGGCGGCTTCAATGCGGTGCGAAAGGGTTTCGTTGTAGCCAATAGTGACGCTGACTTGTTGTGGATATTGGCGGGCTAGTGTGACGAGTGTTTGTTCAAGTTTTTTGTCGCCACTGCCGAGAATAACAAATTGCGCCCCTTCAGCAAGAAGATGTGGCAAGATTTTAACCACTAAATCAATGCCTTTTTGTTCTGTTAGACGGGTGATGCTGCCGAGCAAGGGGAACTCGGGATTAACCTCTAAACCCAGTTGTTGCTGTAATTCGTGCTTATTGTGGGCTTTTCCAGTTAAATCATTTATATCATATTTTGCAAATAAACGCGCATCTTCGGCGGGATTCCATTGTTGTTCATCAATGCCGTTGAGTATGCCGCTTAAATTGTCCTGCCGACTTGTCAGTAAGCCATTGAGACCATAGCCAAATTCTTCCGTTTGAATTTCTTGCGCATAGGTAGGGCTGACGGTACTCAGCCAATCGGCATAAAACAAGCCGGCTTTGAGAAAAGAAATAAGTCCGTAAAATTCAAGTCCTTGCAGGCTATAGCTTTCCCAAGGCAAACCTAGCGAGGGCAAGGATTTGGGGGTGAAAATGCCTTGATAAGCCATGTTGTGAATACTTAGCAGGCAGGGCGGCTGTATGCCGTGCATGTAATGTTGATAAGCGGGTGTTAAGCCGGTTTGCCAATCATTGCAGTGCAGCAGATCGGGCTGAAAATTGAGACTATGCGCGATTTCTGGGGAGCCTAGCAGGGCAGTCGCTTTGGCTAAAGCGGCAAAGCGCAATTCATTGTCTTGCCATTCTAAACCCTGCGCATCCTGATAAGGTCCGCCGGAACGCTGATACAACACCGGGCAGTCCAACACATACACCGGGGTTTCACCATCGGGCATTTTGCCCACCCGCAAACGCGCAGCCTCTATGCTCGGTAGCAAAGGTAAAACAATACCCGTATCTCGTGTGCCGATGGCATCTAATACACCACTATAACCGGGCAGTAGCAAACGCGCATCAACATCAAGCTGGCGCAAAGCTGCCGGCAAAGCACCACTGACATCCGCAAGCCCGCCTGTTTTGAGCAATGGATAGGCTTCCGAGCTAATAAATAGAGTTTGCATGAAATATCAATCAGAGATGAGGAAGGCGTTAGCTGACTTGTGCCAGTACTTGAGCAGAATACAAAGCTGCCAAATCAAGTACGGGAATTTTGCGTTCTTCGTATAAAAAGCAGGACAGGGATAATGATTCCCACAAAGGTTCATCTTCGGGCAAGCTCGTTAGTTGTGAATCATCTACATTCACCATGACGGGCATATCGGCTAAGTACACAGCGGCATACTGTAAAGGCTGTTTAGAGGCTTTTTGATAAACCGTTATGCCTATAATTCTACGGGAAGGTTCTGCATTTTTTTGTACTGAAACTAGATTAGAGACATCAATAACCGGCAAAATATGCTTTTGAAACAATAACACCTGCTGACAATGTACGGGCGTTAAAGGAATTGAATGTAATTCGGGAGATAAAATCACTTGTGACATTTCATGCAGCGGTACTGCTGCCCAATGATTGTTGCCAAATTCTAGTAACCAAGCACGTGCTGTATCTTGTTTTTTATGTTTCTCATCTTGAGACGCCAAACCATAAGGAGCAATATTAAATTCCATGTTAATCAAGCCTATATTGTATTCATACCTGCTAGAAACTGCACTTATTGCTTTATCAAGTTTTTCACTTAAATTCTTAAGATTTTAGGTGCGTAAAAATATCCCTGAGAACAGTTTCAAGCAGGGCGCAGTATATTTAAGCATCTTTAAGATAAAGAAACAGACTCTTGGTTAAATATTTGTTCTTCTATTTGTTGTTCTTCATCATCCATTTCTGTGACAATCACCGGTTCAATATCAGCTTCTATTTGTTCAAAGCTTTCTTCATGTTCTTCAATCTCTAGCATGTGCGCTTCAGCATAAGCGGTTAAATAATCTAGCAAGGCTTCGCTGTTAGTAATGCAAGCCACATGTTTTCCTTGGTAAATTGCCAAATGGCTTAAAGGCGAACTGGCTAATCGCATACTTTCGGGCATAGGAAATATAGGTAAATGATGAACTTCATCTAAAGAAACAACTTCCTCACAAGTAATTCCAAAAATAGCATCTACGCCCACTTCTAATAATACACACAATAAGCGTTTTTCAGGTAAGTAATCGAGAATGTCTAGCGCATCAGAAAGACTAAAAACCGGGTATTGCTGCTCACCATGACTAATCCAACCCATAATGCCCGCCAATGCTTCTTCAGGCTTGACTGATGAAGTTTCTACATCTTCAATGACTTCAACAACACGAATTTCTTGCTGTTTAAGCAGCAATCTCATATTGCCAAAGAGCAACATTACATAAAACTCAATCGCTGCCATGATGTACTCAAAAGTTATTATTTTAACCCGCTAAGGCTTCATTAATGTAGCCAAGCAATTCTGTATCTTGATAGGGCTTGGTCAAATAGCGTGACACTCCTGCTTCTTTAGCAAGATTACGATGTTTTTCTGTGGTGCGCGAGGTAATCATAAAAATAGGAATGTTTTTAGTCGCATCATTCGCCCGAATATGCGCAGTCAATTCAATACCATTCATGCGCGGCATTTCCATATCAACCAACATCACATTAGGTTTCTTCTGGCTAAGAAGCTCTACGGCTTCTAATCCATCTTTCGCCAAAATAGTTTCATAACCCTCATCGCTGACTAATTGCGACAAAGATTTACGCACACTCAAGGAATCATCCACAATCATAATATGCGGAATACCCATGACCGCCGTACCCGCTCCCTCCCCCTCTTGACTAGAGGCTCTCGATGCCAATGATTGTGAAGGCGAGCGCAATAATTCGGGCAAATTTAAGAGAGCAACAACGCTGCCATCACCCAGAATGGATGCGCTAGAAACGCCGCGTATTTGCTTGACATATTTGCCCATGCTTTTCGATACCAAGTCACGACTATCCAGCAAGGAATCGACTAAAACCGCAGTTGTTTTGCCTTCTTCGTGAACCAACACGAGAGGACGCATTTCATTCTCAGACACAGGTTCTGTGCCAGAAATGTGCAACAATTCACCCAGCGTTGTGACAGGATAAGCATTTTTATCCATGTGGAAACTAATGTGATCACCAATGCGACGAAACTCCCCCGAATCAGGTGCTAACGCTTGCGTTAGCTGACTGGTCGGCAACGCATAACGCTCATTGCCTACATTGACCAATAAAACGTGCTCTGTCACCAACGACATAGGCAAGGTCAAGCTAATAGCAGTACCTTGTCCAGGCACAGAATCAATATCAACACTGCCTTTCAAATTTAAGATGCTAGTATGCACCACGTCCATCCCTACGCCACGCCCTGAGACTTGGGTCACTTCGCCCTTAGTAGAAAAACCCGCAACAAAAATCAAACGCCCCAATTCTTTATGGGTCAGTTCTTGGTTTTCCTTAATCAAGCCACGTTCAATAGCAATTTCTCGAATGCGCTCATAATTCAAGCCCTTGCCATCATCTTCGCAACGCACCACGATACTATTACCTTGACGGAAACAATTTAGAATCACTGAACCCGTTTCAGCTTTTCCTGCTTGTACACGTTCTTCCGGTGTTTCTAAACCATGATCTACTGAATTTCGCAAAATATGCAGCAAAGGATCAGTCAATTTAGTCAATACATCACCATCCATTAACAAATCGCCACCCACCACTGCAAAATCTGCCTGCTTAGAAGTGGTTCTACAGGTTTGCCGCACAATACGCTCAAGACGTGCTGCAATGCTCTTAATAGGTACCATGCGAGTAGTCATAACGATCTGTTGTAATTGTTTTTGCAAGCGTTCTTGAAGAATAAACATACCGTCTAAATTAGTTAAATCATCTAAAATAGAAGAACTCACTTCACGAGAATCCGCAATGGTTTCAATGAAACTATGCGTCAAACTATGCAGTTCATTGTATTGCTCAAATTCCAATGAATCAAAACTACTTTTATCCTCTTTTTTAACGGCTATCTTTTCTTCAATCATTCCACCCATTTGTCGATGTTGAGCACGCCCAGAAACATCTCGCACATCTACTAAGGTTTCTAGATCATAGCTCTTTTGTTGCATCAACATTTCTTGTTGATTTAAGGATTTTGTGCTTTGCATGGCGACACGCAAACGCTCTTGAATCTGCCCAATCGAAATAGACATCTCACCTACTAAGCGCAATAGCTCATCAATGGTACGAGTGGGTACCCGCAAAGCCTGCTCTGTCTCACCCGCTGACGCAGGTGCGGTTTGTGTGGCTGCAACGGCGGCAGCCGTAGGAGCGGCTTGAGATGCTGGCTGCACTGATCTAATAATTTCAGCCTTGCGTTTAGCAATTTCCTCTTCGCTAACATCTAATTGACCTTTGTCAATTCGGTTCGCCCAATCAAGAATCTCTTGTAATAAAAAGACCGCATTTTCCGGTGGGTCTTCTTTACCCAACAATACTTCAACCATGATTTCTAACGTGTCGGCTGCTTCAATCATGGTATCGGTTAAAGGTTTAGGCGGTGGCACTGCATTTTCAAATAAGTATTCGAGAATATCCTCTAAATGATGCGCCATATTAGCAATACCCTTAATGCCAATAATATTGGCAGAACCTTTCAAGGTATGCGCAATACGCTGAGCTAATTTAACATCTTCGGGTAAGGGTGCTTTAACAATTTTTTGCAAAGTAGCAGAAAGCTCGGCAGCATTTTGTGGAGCTTCCTCTAAGAAAGCACCTAACAAATCAGGATTAACATCCTCCGGCGGTGCTAAAATAACATCTTCAGGTTTTGCGTCAGTTTGTCGAGAAGGTTCAGCCTCATCATCACCTTCCATGCCGCCCGCACTTTGCGATAAATTATTTAGCAGTTGATGCGCTTTTTCATCAGGCAAAGGCTCTGGCCAATCATCTTCACGCAAATGATTTAATAACGCAATAACATGCTCACTAGGCACTTCTAAATAAGCATTAACCAATTCAGGCCATTTTTCTAAAGCAGACTGAGCTTTAGCTCTAGCCGCTTGATCTTGAGCTGCCAACGCCATTACATTGCTATTAATCAGTTCACATACTTCTTGCAAACCGAGCAAACCAACCATCTCAGAAGCCATTGCCAAGCGACCCACTAATTCGCTGTAATTGTCTGTCGCTTCAGCAAAGCCGGGCGCATCATTAGCAAGAGAACAAAACTTAATCAAGTTTTCCGCTAGGTCTTCTTTCGCATCCTCAATTTCTCCACGCAACATATTCAGCATTTCGCTGTTGCCCAGAGAAATCTCTCCGCTGTCCGGCATGTCAACTTCTATTTCTTCTAGTTCTTTCGCTTCTTCATCCGAGTCAAGTAATGTTTCTACTTCCTCTAGTGCCTCAACTTCTTGCGTTTCAGCGTCGTCTAATGTAGCTTGAGCTTCATTAAGAATTGAACCGCGTCGCAAATGTGCCGCTAAATCGCTTGCCTGTTCGGCATCTAAGGGAGCAACCCATTGTGAGTTTTGCAGCAGTTCAACTAAAGATTCTACTGAATCATTTGGCGATGTTAAGTAATTCAATACTAACATAGGCCACTGTTCTAATTGCTCATGCGCCGCCTGACGTATTGTAGTTTCTTCAGCACTTAAGGCAATTAGATTATCATTAATAAAGGTGCAGACTTCTTGTAATCCTGTCAGACCTGCTTGTTCTGAGGCATCCAGAATTTCCTGCAAATGCGAACTGTAGGTTTCTAGTGCTTCAAAGAAAAGTTCATTTGAATTATCCATGGATACAAAGCTCTCAAGCGCTGTAGATAAAGCTTCTGCTGCATTCAATAACGCAGCACTCAGAATTTCAATGCGAGCAGGCTCACCTAAATCAATATCCTGCTCGGTAGTTGATAGTTCAGAAACTTGGGGATGAATTTCTTCAATAGCAGAAAGCGCAGTTGAAGAAAGGCTAAGATTCAGTAAAGCTGATTGTAACTCATTTGCTTGCTCTGTCGCCAAAGGTATTGGCCAATTGTCATTTTGAAAATGAGTAATTAAGTTCGCAGAACCTTCTTCAGGCGCGAGACAATAATCTAATAACAAACCAGGCCAAAGCTCAAAATTTTCCTGTGCAGCTTCTCTTTGAGTTTTAGCTAACATACCTAAAGCTAAAACATTTTCATTAACAAAATCACATACAGCTTGCAATTTAAATAATTGCAAATTATCAATAGTATCACTTAAAGGTTGAATGGCCTCAGTATAACTAGAAGCCGCTTCCAATAACTCTTCACTTTCATCATCCGCTGCCACTAATTGAGCGAGTGATTCTGACAAAGCATCAATAGACTGAGCAAGAACTTCAGTAAGCGGCGCGAGTGTTTCAGTCAGGCTAGGTTCTTGGATAGATTCAAGTGCAGTTTCTTCAGCAATAGATTCATCTAAAGTCTCATTAGTCTTATCTGTTGGTTCAAGTCCAGCATCTTCAAGATGCTTGGCATTATCTTCAACAGCAAAAGCCAATAATTGCTGAGTCAATTCATTTGCCTGCTCTGTCGATAATGGCTCAAGCCAAGCTTCATCACATAAATGCTGCGCTAAAGGAGCAGCACCTTCCGCAGGCAATAATAAATAATCAAGAACTACAGCCGACCAAGTTTCAACCACAAGCTGGCTTGCTTGACGGACATCCTGCGGCTGCATACTTAGAGCCATAATACTTTCATTTAAGAAATTGCAGGCAGCCACCAATCCATCTAGCCCCGCTCTCTCGGCGGGCAACCAGAAATTCTGTAAGGTTTCTGTATATTCAGATACCGCTTCTAATAATGCTTCACTTTCATCCTCAGCAGATACTAATTTCTCTAAAGCATTAGAAAGTTGTTCAGCATGATTGGCTAATGTCTCGGAAAGCTCTGAAAATATTTTAGGTGTTACTTCGATTTCTGTATTAGAAGCTTCAGTATCAACAAAAACTTCAGAACTAGCCAAAGACTCACTTGTATCTGTTAATTCATCTGTATCAGAAAACAAATCTTCATTTTCAGCAAACATATCTTCAGATATTGCCAGACCAGATACAGTATCAGGCTCTATCTCTTCTAAGTCATCTAACGTATCGGATGATAATTCAAATCCATCTTCTGTATCTGTATCAAATGTATCCGTATTCTGAATTTCATCAAGCTCATTAGACACATCTTCATTTTCAAATAGATTTTCTGACTCTAATGATTCATCGCTTTCTAAGATTTCCTCAGTATCGTATTCATCTAATTCATTTAAGTCTTCAGTAGCATCAATCTCAGTTGAGGTATCTTCAGTCTCTGTTTCATCAGACATGCCAATGTCTTCAGTAAAAAATAAACTATCATTCTCCGCAAACAAGCTATTATCAGGCGCGAATAGGCTACCATCTGCCGCAAACATATTTTCAGAATCTAATTCTGATGTTTCTGCATCGTCATCTTGCAGAATATCATTGTCTAAACCATCTTCTTCTGACTCTATATCTTCTAATGCGTCTTCGCTGTCAAGCTCATTCAGGTTATCTTCATCATCTAATTTATCAAAGTCAGATAATTCATTTTCTTCTAGTTCACCATTATCCACTAAAGCATCATCGCCTAATGCCTCTTCATCAGCAAGCGCGTCTAAGTCATCTAAGGTTTCAAGTTCGTCTTCCAATTCATCAAACTCAGATATTTCGGATAAGTCATCGGCCAGTTCATCTTCAGCAT
>CAZOSP010000020.1:0-38585 GCA_964582525.1 uncultured Thiomargarita sp.
GGATTTGAACCGGTGACCTCTTCCTTACCAAGGAAGTGCTCTACCGACTGAGCTATATAGGCACACATTAAAGGGGTTACGCAAGCATTTTTTCGCAGGCTTTAAAGGTGTGAAACGCGAAAAAACTACTTATTGCTCCAATGATGCTGGATACATAAAAAAAGCAGCACTGAAAGTGGAGCGGGTGATGGGAATCGAACCCACGTTATTAGCTTGGAAGGCTAGAGTTCTACCATTGAACTACACCCGCGCAAATAACTGAACCACCGCAAACCAAGTACTGCTGTTTTTGGCAATAGGTGTTGGTGGAGGGGGGGGGATTCGAACCTCCGAAGGCTGAGCCGGCAGATTTACAGTCTGCTCCCGTTGACCGCTTGGGTACCCCTCCGTAAAGAAGGGCAGCATTATCTGTATAAAATCGAACCTTGTCAAGATTTTTTTATACATTTCTTATTTTGAGGCTCTATTTAGAAAAAACGCTGGTGTGATTTGGGCGTTTATGTAAGAACTTATGCTCAATACCCGCCAGAAACTGTATTTTTTGCTTGACCAAGTTTGCTGCCTAAGCTTGGATTTTAAGCCCTGAAGCAATATCCCTGAGAGCCGTTTTAGGCGCGAGCGGCACCATCGGCAACATACTCATTCACTACACAGCGTTGGCAACTCGCCGCTTGACCGAGTTTATCGGGTAATTGGCAATGCTGGCAAAAAAGGTGACGAGATTTCTCCGCATAGCTTTCCTGTCCAATGGCAAACACACAAGTGCGACAAATAAAATCATCGGGCGCGGCTTCAACCCCTTCAATCCAACGGCGTAATTGCGCAAAGTGTTCGCTTTGATAAAGTGCTGTTGGAGACAAATGCGCCAAGCTACCGATGCGATAATTTTCTGCATAATCTTGACAACACAAAATGGCATGAGCCGACGGTGTGAAATGCAGCCATTGACGCTGCCGCTGCCCGATACAGCCGCGCAAGGTTTTATGATATATGCGGCGTTTTAATAGCTGCGTTGCTTGAGCGGCAAAATCCGCTATCGGACAAATGACAATCGTTGCACCTAAAGGCGAAAAATGCTGGCTTATTGCCTGAATATCTCGCGCATGGATTGCGTCTAATTGCCCTAAGACCAAAATCAGCACTTCCGCGTCTGCGCCCTGCTGTAGCAAATACTCAATATTGCTCACCACTTTAGGCAAATCGCGGCTACCGCGAGTGGCTTGGTAACGCTCGGCATCTAAACTAGACAGATTGACAGTAAATTCCCGCACACCTGCACCGAGCAGCGCGTCGCATAATGTCGCGGTTAAACCCGAACCATTGGTATTTAAGTGCAGTTTAAAGCTCGCCTCGCGCAAGCGTTGCACTTTGGCTAACAGGTCTTTGTCATAAGTGGGCTCATTAAAACCATTCAAAAACACCATGTCGATGGGATAATTGCGCATATCCGCAATAATTTTTTCAACATATTCAAGCGTTAAGGTCGCTTTAGGACGTTTATTGACCGAGACCGGACAAAAATGGCAACGCTGATTGCAAGTGGTGGTGGTTTCGATTTGCAGGTATTTCAGATTTTTTTGCATGATTTGCTGTTCAATAATGTCATTCACATTGCGCGGTTGGTGCTTTTTGTCTATCAGTCGGTTTTAACAGACGAAAAAGCCTGGTTTACCTAACATCAGTATTTCATTCGCTATAATAAGTGTGCCAGAATAAGGCAATTCCGATATGACACAAAGGTTTTTTATGAAAATAATTTTGGTTCGCCCTGATGACTGGCATTTACATTTACGCGATGACGCGGCGATGGCGGCGGTGGTTAGTGCCAGTGCGCGGTGTTTTTCACGCGCCATCATCATGCCCAACTTGAAACCTCCGATAACCCGTGTAGAACAAGCCTTGGCATATCGCCAGCGGATTCTTGCCGCGCTGCCCGCTGACACGCTATTTCAGCCGATGATGACGCTGTATTTAACCGACAACACCGCGCCTAGTGAAATCGAAAAGCTGGCACAAACGCCCGAAATGCTGGCAGTTAAATACTATCCGGCGGGCGCGACAACTCACTCAGATGCGGGCGTGACCGATCTACGCAAAGTTTGGGATGTCCTGCAAGTCATGCAAGAGAAAGAGGTGCCGCTATTAATTCATGGCGAAGTGACCGCGTCTTCTGTCGATATTTTTGATCGTGAATACATTTTTTTGCGCCATGTACTTGATCCGCTGCTAGAAGCTTTCCCCAAATTGCGCATCACGCTAGAACACATCACCACCACCGAAGCCGTAGATTTTATTGTAGCCGGCGAAGATCGCTTGGCTGCCAGCATCACCGCGCATCATTTACTGCTCAATCGTAATGCCTTATTTCAAGGCGGCGTGCGCCCGCATCATTACTGCCTGCCGGTGTTAAAACGTGAAATTCACCGACAAGCCTTACTCGAAGCAGCCAGCAGCGGCAATCCGCGCTTTTTTGCAGGTACCGACAGCGCACCGCATCCACGTCATGCCAAAGAATCCGCCTGCGGCTGTGCGGGCATCTATACCGCACCCGCCGCCTTAGAATTTTATGCCGAAGCCTTCGACAGCCTAGACGCGCTGGACAAACTCGAAGCCTTTGTCAGTATTCACGGCGCGGATTTTTACCGTCTGCCACATAATCGAGACACAGTGACACTCGAAAAACATGATTGGGTACTCGCTGAACACTTTGAATTTGCTGAAGACGTGGTGGTGCCGCTACGTGCGGGCGAAACTGTACATTGGCGATTGGAGGTGTAATGCGAGTTCCTATTAATCGGCGTTTTCGTGGCTTTTTGCCAGTCGTGGTCGATGTCGAAACGGCGGGCTTTAATCCTCAACGCGACGCGCTGCTAGAGATCGCTGCCGTGCTGCTTAAGCAAAAAAACGATCAATGGGTACGCGCTGAAACGCATTTTAGCCACATTCAGCCTTTTGCCGGGGCGAATCTAGAGCAATCCGCTTTAGAATTTACCGGCATTGATCCCTATCATCCATTTCGTTTTGCAGTGCCAGAAGCAGAGGCTTTAGAAAGCGTGTTTTCGCCAGTCTGGAGCGCGTTAAAGAGAAATAACTGTTCGCGGGCAATTTTGGTCGGTCATAACCCTGCTTTTGATCTCAGTTTTATTAAAGCCGCCACCGAGCGCGTAGGCTTTAAGCGCAGTCCATTCCACCAATTCAGCACCTTTGATACAGCGAGTTTAGCCGGTCTAGCCTATGGGCAAACAGTGCTAGCGCGAGCCGTACAGGCGGCGGGCATTGCTTGGGACAGCTCACAAGCACATTCTGCGATTTACGATGCAGAACGCACAGCAGATTTGTTTTGTCGTATTGTCAACCGCTGGGACATGCACATTGGCATTAACAATTAATAACTGATGTTACAATACCTTCGCCAGTTTTCTGGGCGCATTGCGGCAACTTATAAGTGCGCTCAAAGTCAGTGGTTTACCGCCATCATTAAAAATCACTTCAGCATTTTGCAATACCTTCGCCACACTGCAAAGTGTGAACGGTTATCCACACGGCACTCGCACAAAAAAAACAACAAGGACACAACCCTATGCTCTCTTCCATTCACACATACTACCGCGAACTAGACGATTTGCGCCGCATTGGTTTGGCGATTGACCTGAAGATTTTGATGACGTAACTTTGTACGCACAAAAAGCTTATTTAGATGCTGCAACCGAGAAAATGAGCCATGCACTCGCAGATTAATTGGGTAATTCATGCGGATGTTGCTCGTTCAGCTAATGATCGTTCAGAACATCCAACAGCCATTTATTGTCGAGATTTTTTAGAGGTGGTCAAAAACAAGATCATGTCATTATCATGAGTGCTGAAATTAAAACTGAATGGGATAAACATGCTTCTGTTTATACTTCTAATTGGCTGAAGGAAATGCTTAGCAGAGGAAAATATAAGCTCGTCAAAACTAAAGATGAAGAAAAATTATTACCTCAGATAAATAACTGTTCAATAACCGAAGAGCCTTATCTCCTCTCCAACAGTGTGTCGTTCAGCACTGTTCGCGCTGTTTCTGGGATATTCGGGAGATGGAAAGCTCACGCTTTCCTTCAGGACACACTAAGGCAGATAAGGCGCGTTTTTTGCGCCGTCATCCGCCTTTTGAGACACTAGAATGTCGCATGACGCTATCGATTGTGCGACCTACGCAAGCTACGAGAAATGACAGTGGCGTTATTGGAGAAAATTGAAGCACTCAAACAATGAACGGCTTGCGCCGTTTGGCTGATTCGGAAATCAGCCGTTCCAGTCTGTCGCTTCCTATCACCTATCACCAGCCTTCCCCACCTTATAAGCTAAGGCAACTGCTTACGTGCCGTTGGACGCTTAAAGCCGCGCTGTTCTGCTGGCTCGCCGCTGTTCACACTTTGTATGGAAGCGGATGACAAAAAGTGGGTGTTGAAGTTGACATCAAAATTGACACCATCAAGTTGACGGTTGACGGTTAAGCGCGTGGGGCGCGACAGCAGTGGATAGGCGCCGCAGGATTCGCCTTCATCGCAAATAAAACCATCGTTGTCATTGTCGCTGCCGGTGACGATGAGATATTCGCCGGGCGGGACGCTGAAAAAGGTGTAGTCATACGCGCCATTATTGGGTTTAAGGCGGTCTTCTAGCACAGGTTCTAGGGTGTCGGGATTAACCAGTAGCACATATTGATGTCCGGCATCGCCGCTGAGGGTGCTTTGCGCAACTTGCCAAATCACTGGGATGTCGAGGCTGTTGGCACTGCTGACAAAACGCAGGGTAGCGGAATAGGAGCCGGGGGCTTGTCCCGCGCTGTTTAAGCTAACCGTGTAAGTGCCTAAGCCGTTGTTATCGGCATTGGGTGTGAGACTTAAACGTCCGCCGCTGCCTTCGAGAACTTGCGTAATGCGCAATGTGCCGCTGCCGACATTGCTGGCGTTCAGCGTTAAGCTGCGTGTGCTTGAACCGCTGCTTGAGCCAAAATTTAAGGCACTGGGGGTAATTTGTAATGCCGGCGCGGCAGCGGGAATGTTACTAAAGCCTTGTAATTCGCTGGCGGCGACCACCGCAGTGTAGGCATCTATCAAGCCGTAGCCAAAGGCGGTGTCTTTGCCGCTCGCGCCTAAGTCTTGTGTCATGCGTCCGTTACTCAGAAGAAAATCAACTTGTGGCGCGTTTAGACTGGGATTGACGGCTTTCATCAGCGATAACACGCCAGCAACGTGCGGGGTTGCCATGGAAGTGCCAAAGGAAGGGGCGAATACGTTGCGGATCGCGCCGCTGCTGTCGTCGCCAATAGTGCTGACCACTGCGTCGATAATGCCGTCGCCGTTGATGTCTAGGTTGTTGCCGCCGGGCGCGGCGATATCAACGCTGCTATTTTGGTTGGAATAGCGGGCGCGTTGGCGGTTGATGTCCACCGCGGCGACGGAAATTACGCCGTTTAAGCCGCCCGGATAGCTGATGGTGCGATTGCCGTCGTTACCAGCGGCGGCGACGATGATGCAACCTTGATTGCGCGCTTGGGTGATAACGCCTTGAAAGCTAGAAATGATGTTGGGTCCGCCCAGACTGAGGTTGATAATGTCAGCACGTTTTTCGGGCAATGTGCCGGAATCATTGTGCAAACCAGCAGCAAAGCGCACGGCTTGTTCGATGTCGTAATCTGAGCCGTTGCCACCCTTGCCCAACACGCGCAGCGGCATGATGCGCGTATGCCAGCCAACACCCGCTACGCCGTCGCGGTTGTTGCTTAGCGCGCCGATAGTGCCGGCCACATGGGTGCCGTGAAAGCTGCTGCCGCTGGCAAGTCCGGGCGAATCGCCGGGGTCACTGGGATCCGGATCGATGCCGTTGCCGTCTAATGCGACATTGCGGTCGCGGATAAAATCATAACCCGCCACCAATTTACCGCGTAAATCAGGATGGTTGAGCAGTACACCCGTGTCAATCACCGCAACAATCACGTTGCTGTTGCCTTGCGTGATGTCCCAGGCTTGCGGCAGTTTGATTTGCGGGTAATGCCATTGGTAGCGGTACAGCGGATCATTGGGTGTGGCTTGGCTGCTGAGAATAAAATTCGGCGCGGCATGTTCGACTTCGGGGCGGTCTTGTAACGCTTTGATGGCTAACAGGGTTTCGTATTTGCGGCGTTGTTCTTCGCTTTGAAATGTCAAATCTTGCATGATGAACTGTTGCGCACTCAAGCTGTTTTTATCCAACTCAAACAGCATACGGCGATCGGGTTCGCCGGCTGCTTGCATTAAGCCTAAATTTGCCATTGCAGATAAGGACTGACGGGAAAAAGTGTTGGGTTTGAAATTTACCGTCACTTCGCCAGGCATGAAATGATCGCTCAGACGCACCTGCGCCGACTGCAAACTGTTGGCTTGTCCAATACTCAACACGTAATTAGACGCGCCGCGAAAAGCTTGCACTTGAATCACATAACGCCCATCAGCAGGAGCGATTAAAGATTCGGTTTGGCTGCGCGTTGCCGAGCTATCTACCAACTGTCCGGCGGTGTTTGCCAGCACTAAATCCAAATCATTGACGCTGACATTACTTTCAGCGGCGAACAATAATAGTTGCTCATTGCGGCGCAAATCGACCAAATAGGAATCCACCGCGTCGCCGATTAAAGCCGAACGTCCGTTGCTGCCCGTGTTGGGCTGATTAACGTAACCGCCGAGCAGCACCGGATTAGGGATGTTTTGTACCTGTGCGTTATTGCTGATGAGGTTAGCGTTAGGGTCGTTGACATCGCTGTCTATCGCAGTGTTACTGGGCACAAATATTTGTCCGCTGATTTTCAAGCCGCCCGCGGGGAAATTTTGCGGTTCAGTGGCACCGCTGCTGCCGCCGCCGCAGCCTTGTAGTAATAAAATCAATAAACCACTCAACAAAACTACAGCGTGCTTTAACATAAAAAATCCTCTAATGACATTTTTCCAACCAAGATAAGGCTAAGTCTTCTAGCAAGCTTTGCGGTTTAACGCTGCTGCCCTGCAACACTAATTGACGTTGCCGTAATTGTTCGTCTAATAGCGTAAATAATTGGCGTGATTGAAACCGCTGGCTCAGTGTCAGCAACGCCGTCTGCACATCTTGATTTTGCACCTGTTGCGCCGCACCGGTGCTACGGACACGCAACAAATCCATGGTCCAGCTAAGCAGCCATTCAAGACTTAACAAATGCCCGGTTTCTAGCCAGCTCGCCGCCACTTCCAGCGGGTCTTGGCGTTTATCCAGTAACGCCTGCCAGGTCTTAAACGCCTGCTCGCGCTGCGGCATAAGCGCTGCCATTTGCAGCGCGGCTAAGGGCGCGCCCGCTTGCAAACGCAATAGCAAATCAATATCCACAGCTTGCCCGTCTAATCGTGCTTGTAACCAAGCGCGGCTTGAAGCCGCATCGAGACGATTGAAATCGAATTGCTGGCAGCGGCTACGAATAGTGGGCAATAAACGCTGCGGCTGATGACTGAGTAAAATCAGCAGTGTATCGGAGGGCGGTTCTTCCAATAATTTCAATAAGCTATTGGCAGCACTGAGATTCATATTTTCAGCGGGATGGAGAAAAATCAGATGATGGTGCCCATAGTTAGCGGTTAAACTGGTAAATGCCAATAAAGCGCGAATTTGATCGACTTTAATCGCTTTGCCAGCGGCTTCCGGCGTGACTTGCAAAAAATCCGGATGCGTGTCGGCATGTAGCAGATGGCAGGGCTTGCAGTGTCCGCACGCGACCCCGTCCGCACTGGGCGCTTCACACAGCAAGGCATGAACCAAACGCTCTGCAAAGTGTTGTTTGCCCATGCCCGATACACCACTCAACAGCAGCGCGTGTGGCATTCGTTGTGCGCGGCGAGCGGCTTGTAATGTGTCCCATAGCGATTGATGCCAAGGCAAGAGTTCTGTTTGTTTCATAACGGCATTATAAGAGAGATATACGTCGGAGGTTAAAGTTTTCGGTTTTTAGCGTTTGAGTTTTAGCGGTTTTTCTGAGTTTCACGGCTTTCTCGTTCCAACTCCGCGCCACTGCCATCAATTTCGGCATTATAGCGTAATCTATACTCATACCTGCCTGAAACTGCTTTCAGGGGTATTTTTAAGTACTTAACTCACATTATGCCCTCTGTGTCAATATACCTGAGACACCACCCCATGTTTTAATTAAGGACATTTTCGGAGATAATCTCCTGAGCGACACAACTGCACAAACCACTCATCAGACCGCGCCGCCCGCGGAACCTTGACGCACCCGCTACGCCGCGAGGGGCTTTATTGCTCTTTTTCTTCTTGTCACGCATAGTTAGGGTATGTCAAACTAGGAGATTAACAAAACAATCTATAGCTATATAGATTCCTTAATAAAAGTCATGGAATATTAAAAAGTATCTTAATATCCCATCCGTTCTGGCGTTTGCTACTAAAAATCAACGTATTGTTATTTAAGAAAATTCAACAATAAAAGGCGTAATAAGGCAGTTTATGTATTTCTTAAATATCAATAAAAAACTGCCACAGCCTGTGGCGGAATCTATCAAAGGAGATTTTTCAGATGAAAAAACAACTGCTTTCAGTTGTCATTAGTTCTGCGTTCTGTGTAAGTTCGATAACAGTTTTTGCCACCAACGGCTATTCACCACACGGCTTTGGCACGAAAAGTAAGGCAATGGGCGGTGCGGGTGTCGCTCTCCCATTAGATACCCTCAGTGCGGCAACCAATCCCGCCAACATGGTACAGGTAGGCGCAAGCATGGACCTAGGTGCCGCCTTGTTTTCTCCGCATCGCGGCTACACCGCACATAATAACGGCACCCCCGGTTTTCCCGTCTTTGAGCCTGGCACATTTGAAAGCGACAAAGAATATTTCTTTATTCCACATCTGGGTTATAACCGTATGTTAGATCGTCATTCCTCGCTCGGTTTTAGCATCATGGGGAACGGCGGCATGAACACCCGCTATCCGCATGAAGTATTTGCCGCCTTTAATCCGCGTTTTCCGCCCAACTACCCGGATGCGAGTTTAAGAGGACAGCCGGTACCCGGTGCGCCCACCGCCTCCCAACCGACCGGCATTGATTTTTCACAATTATTTTTCGGTCTAAGCTATGCGCGTCAACTCAATGCCGTGCATAGCATCGGCATCATGCCCATTTTTGCCATCCAGCGCATTAAAATAGAAGGCTTAGAGCCATTCATGGGGGTGTCCGCAAGTCCGCAACACGTCACTAACAATGGCTATGACATGTCTTACGGCGGTGGTGTGCGAATCGGTTGGATGGGACAAATTAGCGATCAAATTTCATTGGGTGCTTCTTACCAAAGCAAAATTTGGATGGGCAAATTAGACGATTATCAAGGCTTGTTCGCGGGCGGCGGCGAGTTTGATATACCCTCCACCTTCACCTTGGGAATGGCGTATAAAGCCAACCAAGACGTGACCCTTGCGTTTGATGTGCAACATATTCGTTACGCAGAAATTGACGCGATTGGCAACAAGCATGACGTGCCGATGATGAACGCAGACGGTTCGCCTCGCACTTTATTAGGTACAGCGGACGGCATTGGCTTTGGCTGGGATAATATGACGATTGCCAAACTGGGCATCTCTTGGGATTTTCGTCCTGACATGACTGTCCGTGCCGGTTATTCACACGGCAATCAAATTATACCTAGCGAGCAAGGCTTGTTTAATATTATTGCACCCGCCGTAGTCCAAGATCACTGGACGTTGGGCTTAAGCAAACGCTTAAATTCGCGCAATGAAATCAACTTTGCCTTTGCCTACATGCCCAGCGATAAAGTGTGTGGCACCAATCCCAATACAGGTACGCAATCCGGTTGTATTGAAATGGATCAATACGAATTAGAACTCAGTTGGGGACTCAATTTCTAAATCCATGCGGGCATAACCATTCACGCCTCGCAGCAAACCTGACAGGTCTTTGAGACCGGTCAGGTTTTTACTGACCACCATCCGCCTGAAACCTGAAACTCAGGGATTTTGATTAAGCACTTAAAACCCACTGATATTGCGCGGCACATCAATGCTTGAGCCAAGCCGTTCTATCCGATACCCGTTGCGTTTGCGTATCGGTTTTTCTCGTTGTTTATTGGCGTTGCTCTGTTTTATACACATAGGCGCAATACTTTGTGTTTTTTTAACAGATTTACCTGACCTCTTGCAGGTTTTCTTCAGTGCATTAATTATCAAATGCCTCAATGACACGTTGCGCAAGCATCTATTTTGGCAACATCGTCTGCTGCCAAGCAGCTTTGTCATGCAGCACCATCAACTCTATTTGGATGACGAAAATTTAGCCACCATCAGCAGCAGTTATGTGCAGTCATTTTGGGTATTGTTGCGCTTAAGGCTGCCGCAGGGGCAACAAGAAACGCTGCTCATCTGTGCTGACAGCATCACTGCTGAGGAATTTAGGCAGTTACGAGTGCGCCTCAAACATCCTGAAACGAGGGAATAAATCAGCTTAGCGTTGCCCAAAAAAAACCTGTTTCGCTTACACGAAACAGGTTTTTTAGTATTAAAAACTAGCAAGCACTAATTTTTATACGGGATTACCACGGAAGACTACCATTTCTGCCCCTTTGGATTGGGCAAAGTTGTCAAAGCCGATCAGACGTACATGGTTGTCTGGGTGGGCTTTGTGGCACGATTCCGCTTCTGCCAATACGGTGTCAACATCGGTTTCGCCGAACATGGGCAGTTTCCACATGTACCAGTAATGATCAAAAGCATTTTCTGGCTCAGTGTGTTCAATCGCTGGATTCCAGCCTTTAGAAATAATGTACTCAACTTGTTTGCGGATACGATCAGCATCCATTTCGGTTAAGTAGGAAAATGTTTCAAATTTGCGACTTTTTACGTCGCTTAAGCTGGAGGTATAGTCTTGCATTTGGCTCATGTTGTTCTCCTATTAATTTGCCAAACCTGACAGGTTGCAAAGACTTGTCAGGTTTCAGTTCGGGGCTTACTTGTGGGCTACGTCAAGTTTGTCAACAGTGTCAAATTCAAACTTGATTTCTTTCCAGGTTTCCATTGCCATTTTCAGTTCAGGACTGGTTTCTGCGGCTTTGGTCAGCACTTCCTTGCCTTCTTTTTCAATCGCAACGCCTTGGTTACGGGCTTCTACGCAGGCTTCTAAAGCGACGCGGTTAGCCGCTGCACCAGCGGCATTGCCCCACGGATGACCTAAAGTGCCACCGCCAAATTGTAATACTGCGTCGTCGCCGAAGATGGTGACTAACGCGGGCATGTGCCAAACGTGAATGCCACCAGAGGCAACCGCAAATGCACCTGGCATTGAACCCCAATCTTGGTCGAAGAAAATGCCGCGTGAGCGATCTTCTTTAATGAAGTCTTTGCGCAGTAAGTCGATCCAGCCCAGGGTAGATTCGCGGTCACCTTCCAGTTTGCCTACCACGGTGCCGGTGTGCAGATGGTCGCCGCCGGACAGGCGTAAGACTTTGGTCAGTACGCGGAAGTGAATGCCGTGATGCGGATTACGGTCTAAGACGGCGTGCATAGCGCGGTGAATGTGCAGCAGTACGCCGTTATCACGACACCATTGTGCCAAGCCAGTATTTGCACAGAAGCCGCCGGTGATGTAGTCGTGCATGATGATAGGTGCGCCAATTTCTTTAGCATATTCAGCACGTTTGAACATTTCATCAGGGGTGGGTGCAGTCACGTTCAGATAGTGACCTTTGCGCTCGCCAGTTTCGCGCTCGGCTTTGTCGATAGCGTCCATGACGAAATCGAAGCGTTGCCGCCAGCGCATGAACGGTTGTGAGTTGACGTTTTCATCGTCTTTGGTGAAATCCAAACCGCCACGTAAGCATTCATACACAGCGCGACCGTAGTTTTTCGCTGACAGACCTAATTTAGGTTTAATCGTGCAGCCTAACATGGGACGACCGTATTTATTCATAATATCGCGTTCGACTTGGATGCCGTGTGGTGGTCCGTTACAGGTCATCACGTAAGCAATCGGGAAGCGCACGTCTTCTAAGCGCAGGGCGCGTACCGCTTTGAAGCCGAATACGTTACCCACCAATGAAGTAAATACGTTGACCACTGAACCTTCTTCAAATAAATCAATCGGATAAGCGATGAAGGCATAAAAGCAAGTGTCATCGCCCGGCACGTCTTCAATCGCATAAGCGCGACCCTTGTAGTGATCCATATCCGTTAGCAGGTCAGTCCACACGGTTGTCCAAGTACCGGTAGAAGATTCCGCAGCCACCGCAGCCGCCGCTTCTTCACGCGGTACGCCTTCTTGCGGGGTGATTTTAAATACTGCCAACAGATCAGTATCTGAAGGGGTGTAATCGGGCATCCAATAAGTTTCGCGGTACTCTTTTACGCCCGCTTGATAAGTTTTTACAGACATTGAAGTCTCCTTGCTCGTGAATGAGAGGGAATAATCGTTATTACACAGTCAGTTAGGCTGTGCAAGCAAACATCTATTTATGTTTGTAGATAAATTACATTGATAATCATAGATAGACCCTTGCAACAGATAGGAATTATAAACACACTCAATATAAATAACCAGTACCCTTAACGACAAAGTGCGCGTCTTGGACGTTTTGTGAGGATTCGCACACCATCAAAAAACCGAGCCTAAGCTCGGTTTTTTGATGAAAATTCAATAACTCACTTATAAACCAAAATCCGCCGGATTTAGCCCCAGTTCGGTGCAAATGTCGCGTACTATTGCCTTTTCTGATTCATCAAAATCGCCATCCGCCAAACCAATGGCGCAGCACACACGCACCAATAAACGCGCTCCTTCTTCATTTTTCTTGATTTTGCCCACCGCTTTTAAGGCTTCACCTTTGCCAATCATTTGATCAAACTCGAAATTATCGGCAAATTTGTTAAATTGTTTGATAACCTCCTGCATATCAAATACTTTAAGTTCATCTGTGCGCTGAATAAAGCCTGCCATTTTTTGTTTTTCTTCGGCAGAAATGGAGCCATCGGCAGCCGCTACTAAAGCGCACCCAGCGACTACAGCATCCATAAAATCTTTATTTTTAAACCGCGTCATCGCTTCTGACATACTGGTTTTTTGTTGGTTTAACCAATCCTTAACATTTGCAAAACCCATCGTAAAACCTCCCGATTGTCTATAAAAAAACACCCCGAAATCGGGGTGGAATGTTAGTCATTTAGCCATTAACAATGGCAATTAATTGATCCATTGATTTTAGACCTTTTAATGTGCCTACTTGGCTAGAGTTGATGAGTTTCGCGCCCATCGGGCTGCTGTTGTCAATTGTAGCAATGCAGACAACATTGCCGGTGTCGCCCGTGTCAAGGCTGACAGAGATACTTTTGCCGGTGTCATCAACAATGCTTAAGTTCACGTCACTGTCGGCAAAACGTGCGCTGGCACCGCTTTGAATTTGACCGTAATCCCAACAAAAAATCCATACTTTGTTCATTTCGTCAAGTTGCGTAATGCGCATGGTTTCTTCGTTATCGCCACCTGCGTCGCCTACGCCTTCGTCACCGCTTAACTGCATGTGAGGAAACGCATTCATGTCGCCCAGATCGCCGAAATAAACCATGCCTTGTTTACCGTCTTTGCCTTCATAGGCGGCGGCTAAGTCGAAATCCGCAGCGGTTGTCCATTTCATCGTAACCATCAGTTGTTTAAGCGGAATAAACGCTTCTTGACCTTTTTGCTTCAGTTCCATAGTTGTTGACCTCGTTCCCCCTTAATCAATGCAAATGAGCTTAAAAACAGCGGGGTAAACTGTTTTTGCTCACTGTATTAATAGCAATAAGCCTGCTCATCATATAACCCATAAGCATACTAGGGCAACTGCTTTTATTCGATTTATGCGCCATTATGTTCGCAATTCTCTTGTTTGCACATGCCGTAGATGTATAAACAGTGGTCGCTGATTTCAAACCCCATTTTTTGTGCGATTTCGCTTTGTTTTTGCTCAATGGTGGCATCAGTAAACTCAAAAATTTTGCCGCATTTCAGGCACACCAGATGATCATGATGCTTGCCGTCATTCAGCTCAAACACCGACAAGCCGCCTTCAAAATGATGGCGATTGACCAAGCCGGCGGTTTCAAATTGGGTCAAGACCCGATACACAGTCGCCAGTCCGACATCTTCGCCCGTTTCCAGTAATGCCTTATAGACCTCTTCCGCACTCATGTGGCGTTTCGCGCTATTTTCAAGCAACTGCAAAACCCGCATACGTGGCAAGGTTGCTTTCAGTCCGGCTTTTTTTAAGTCTTGGCTTTCCATAACAAATACCTTAAGTTATCGAGAATATAAGGCACGCAAAAAACACCTCCTCAAACCTGACGGGTTTGTTTCAGTGGTGATTTTTGCTTGCGAGTTGCCCGATATTCATTGCTCGCTTTAAGCAGTCACCGCAAGTGTCAGCTTTGCCTTGGCGAATAATTAAAAACAACCTTAAAAATCAATAATTAAGGCGAGATAGTGCGAGAGGCGCGAAAAATGGCTAGCCGCATCGGTTGATCCTCGTGGATGCAGATTTGCAATCTGCATCGGCACATTTCAAAGAGATTTGAAATCTTTCAAAACATGCGGGGCAAGAGCGGCGAATTGCGCCTTTAAGCGTTCTATTTTTGACGCACAAATGCGGCTTTCTCGCGCTGCATAGCTGGCACAACGCGCTGCTGCACAAAATGCTGCAAAGCCTGCATTTGCGTATAACCCCGCGCGACTTCGATAATGTAGTGCAATACGCGGGGAATGTCCGCCAAATATGCCGGCTTGCCGTCGCGGTGGCGCAAACGCGCAAAAATACCCGCTACCTTGATATGCCGCTGCAAACCCATCCAATCAAACCAGCGCAAAAACACGCGGCGATCTTGCTGCTCGGTAAGCTCCATGTGTAAAGCGCGTTGTTGATAGTCCAATGCCCAAGCTTCAACCTTCTCGCGCTGCCAGACAACATAAGCATCACGCAGCAAAGACACTAGATCATAAGTCAAAGCCCCGCACACAGCGTCCTGAAAATCGATAATAGCCGGATTATGTGCATGAATGAGTAAATTGCGTGAATGGTAATCACGATGCACAAACACCTGTGGCTGCGCTAAAGCCATCTCGACTAATTGCTCAAAACAGCTTTGTAACATGGATCGTTCAGCAGTGCTTAAGCGCACATGCAAATGTTCTTCAAGCAACCAATCAGGAAATAAATCCATTTCTTGCTGCAACAAAGTGGCATCATAGCGCGGCAAATTCGCGCAGGAAACGCGCTTTTGCATGATGACTAACGCACTTAAGGCATCATCATACAAACGCTCGACAGACTGCGCATCAGCTTGTAACAAAGCCGGCAAGTACAAATCATCGCCTAAATCAGTCAACAACAAAAAACCCGCTTGGATATTTCGCGCTACAATGCGCGGTGCGTTTAAGCCCGCCTCAGTGAGGCGTTGCGCCACGTCCATAAAGGGCGCGAGCGTTTCTTTAGACGGCGGCGCGTCCATGACCACATAACTCTTGCCCCGCCAACGCGCCCGAAAATACTGCCGAAAACTGGCATCGTTGCTCATAGCCTGAAGTTGCACGGCATCACTCTGGGCAACTTGGCGCAACCATTCATGTAACTGCGTTTGTCGAGAAGGCATGGCATTTAATCGTTGTTTTTGAGTAGATTATAGGTAACAAAAAAACATATCGGCAACTTTGAGAAGGTTTTACCGCGAAGACCTTAAACAAACTGCACTGTATGTTTGTCATCTTGCACAATGTCGCCCAATAACCAAGCCCGCTCACCATCGGCGTACAGTAAATCTAACGCCAACGGCACCGCATCAGACGGCAAGCACAGCACCATGCCCACGCCGCAATTAAAAGTACGGCGCATTTCCGTGTCACTGAGATTGCCCTGCGCTTGTAACCAAGCAAACAGCGGCGGCAATTGCCAGGCATGAGCATGAATCCGCGCCGATAAATGTGCTGGCAGCACACGCGGAATATTTTCCAGCAAGCCGCCGCCCGTGATATGCGCCAGCGCGTGAATCTCCACTTGCTGCAATAATTTCAGCAAAGGCTTAACATAAATGCGCGTGGGTTCAAGCAACGCCTCGCCCAAACTACGCCCCTCAAAATCTGCCGATAAATCCGCTTGACTGACTTGTAAAATTTTACGAATCAGCGAATAACCATTAGAATGCGCACCGCTAGAAGCGAGCGCGATTAACGCATCGCCGGCTTTAACTCTCGAACCGTCAATAATGTGTTTTTTTTCCACAATACCCACACAAAAACCCGCCAAATCGTAATCATCATCCGCATACATGCCCGGCATTTCAGCCGTTTCGCCGCCGATTAAAGACATGCCGGCTAATTCGCAACCTTTACCAATACCCTGCACCACTTCCGTAGCCGTGTCCACATTCAGCTTGCCGGTTGCATAATAATCAAGAAAAAACAAAGGCTCCGCGCCCTGTACAATGAGATCGTTAGCACACATGGCAACCAAGTCTATGCCCACCGTATCATGGCGTTGTAACTGCATAGCCAGCTTGAGTTTGGTACCCACGCCATCAGTCCCCGACACCAATACCGGATGCTGATAGCGTTCTAAGGGGATTTCAAATAATGCCCCAAAGCCGCCCAGTCCCGCCATAACCTCCGGGCGGCGCGTGCGTGCAGCGATGGGTTTAAGTTGTTCGACCAGTCGATTGCCCGCGTCAATATCAACGCCCGCATCGCGGTAATTAAGAGAAGTTATCGTATTCATAGGATGTGATTATAGCGATTTTTTGCGCGAATAGGAAAAACCGAGATGACATCCAAAACTGCCAGCGGCGATTTGGCTGAGGCAGCCGTCAATCGCTCCCAAAGAGATTTTCGCTACTGCATATTTTGCCTACCGAGTAAACTTGCTACACTAAAAGTTTGCATAGCTCAAACACCATAAAGCTTTAACCCACTCAACCCAAAGGCTCAAAATGAACGACGAGTTTCCGCGCATTAAGCGACTGCCACCCTATGTATTCAGTATTGTTAAAGAATTAACCATGCAGGCACGAGCGCGTGGCGAAGATGTGATAGATTTTGGCATGGGCAATCCAGACCAGCCCACCCCGCAACATATTGTCGATAAACTGGTCGAAGCGGCGCGGCGCAAAAATACCCACCGCTATTCAATGTCCAAAGGCATTCCGCGCTTGCGCCGCGCCATGACGCACTGGTACCAACAACGCTACGCGGTAGAACTTGACCCCGATTCTGAGGCGATTATCACTATCGGCTCAAAAGAAGGCTTGTCGCATTTGATGATGGCAACCCTAGGTCCTGGCGACATCGTGCTAGTCCCCAATCCGGCTTATCCCATTCATCCTTATGGCGTGATTATCGCGGGTGCAGATGTGCATCATGTGCCGCTGCTGCCGGGTGTTGATTTTTTTGAAGAACTGGTTCGCGCCATCAAAGACACCTGGCCACGTCCGAAAATGTTAATACTCAATTTTCCGGCTAATCCAACTACGCAATGTATTGAACTAGATTTTTTTGAAAAAGTTGTCGCTATAGCAAAAGAATACGAAGTTTGGATTGTGCATGATTTAGCCTATGCCGACATCGTGTTTGACGGCTATGTCGCGCCGTCCATTTTGCAAGTCCCGGGAGCTAAAGAGGTCGCAGTAGAATCTTTTTCTTTATCAAAAAGTTACAACATGCCCGGCTGGCGCGTTGGCTTTATGGTCGGCAATCCTATTCTAATCAAGGCATTAACGCGGATTAAATCCTATTTGGATTATGGCATGTTTACGCCCATTCAGGTTGCCGCCATTACTGCTTTAGAAGAAGATCAAAGTTGTGTGCAAGATATTTGCGCAATGTATAAGGAACGCCGCGATGTTTTATGTGATGGCTTGAACGCAGCGGGTTGGGCGATTGAAAAACCGCGAGCCACCATGTTTGCGTGGGCAAAAATTCCGCAGGCTTTTCGTGATATGGGGTCTTTAGAGTTTTCCAAGTTATTGTTAGCTGAAGCTAAAGTTGCAGTATCGCCGGGCGTAGGCTTTGGCAGCTACGGCGATGATCATGTGCGTTTTTCTTTGATTGAAAATCCACACCGTACCCGTCAAGCCGTGCGCGGCATCAAAAGCCTATTGCGCAAAGGCTAAGGGATGAAAATCAAATAACTCCCGAAACTTTCGGAAAACCTGACAGGTTTGAGTTCCGTGCATGATTAAATCCTCATTCCTAAGCGTACTCAAAACAAGGCTGTTTATACTTCTCGCAATTAACTTTTCGTCTGCCTGTCCGACAGGCAGGTTTTTTGCGCCTTCGACATCACTTGCCTTTTATTAAAATCAACGCAACCGGTTCTCACGTTCAAAACCGTAAACTTTAACATCAGAAGTATATTTAAGGTAAAGCCGAAGCACGCACATCCAATTTATGACGCGCTGCCTAAACTTGAAACATCACTATTGAAATCACTGTAAAAATAAAAAGTAGGATTGCATGAAAGTTGCGCTTACGCTTTTTAGAACTGATGTCTTCTTTCAAAGAAGTCAGCTCAGAACTTTTGGAGTAAGCCAATTGCAAAGAAGGAGGGAATTGCTTTATTCGAGCATGAGTAATGTGTAAATTGTCAGTGTTGTCACGAATGAGTTTTCCATAAACTACAAGCTCTTCTTCGGCAAGCAAATAATTTTCTATGAATTCATAACTTTCAAATCGTGCTTCGGCTAATGCTTGGCAAACTGTTGGACAGTTTTTATTAGTTTGTTTATGGGTGTGCCAACGATGAAACTTATCTAGTTTCAAAAAATCGTCCCATCTTAGTTTCACTATTTTTCCTGATTCATGCACAAGTTCAAGCGTATCTGATGATTTATCTTGTAACAATAAACGCTTTTGTAGTTCTGTGCCTTTTTCAGGTTTTTTCTTTTTGTGTGTCCAATGGGCAATGACCGAATAACTATAAAAAGCACAGTTTACTTGGCTTAAAGGGGAAGTATAGTTATTTTTGGCGTTGACTTTACCCTTAAACTTGACATAGCAATTCACCAAATCGGGAGAAAATTTTGGCGCATTTTTTAAGTGAATTAAGGTCTCTTTGATCGTTTTAATGGCTTTATTTTGCTTAAGTAAAGCCCTTAAATTGAAAAAAGCAATGATCGCCGCGACAACGCTAATAAAAATAGACATCTGAGAAACATCCTTCTATCCGTTGTTTCCATTGTTACCATTATTGTTATTGTTATTATTATTATTACTGCGAAAATTCACTTCAAAATCTGCACCATGGCTATCTTGATAATTTTCACGATGTTTGCTTAAAGTGCCTAAATAGTATTCAGGATCAATACGTGAAACCTTTTCACCATCAAAACGTAAATAGTGTTCACTCGCATAATCATCTTTAGTTTTTTCAATATACTTAATAGTATCTGCATTGAAAAAATATAACGAAGAATGACGAAACAAGACATAATTGCGTAAACCCATATCCACATTAACATGTTCAAGAATTTTTAGCTTGACTTCAGGTTGTTTGCGTTTAATTTGCGCTAACGACAAAAACAAATCAGCTTTCTTTTCTAAGTGGCTTTGCATAGGAATGCTCATAGTGTTTATCTCCTCTGTTAATAATAACTACATCCATAAAAATTCAATATTCTGAAAGGGTAAATTAATCGCTTGTATATGATAAAACGCATTTTTGCGCTGCTTATCGTAATGATATTCGCGCAAAGCTTTGGTCGTAAAAAACAAATTATTTCTGATACCTTCTAAATAGCTGGCGGCATGTAATTTAAGAATAGCAGATATATCATAAATATAATACCCCTCTTGTAACACAGATTGTTGAATTAAGCTATTGTAATATAAAGAATAATCAAAAATATGCTCTTGCTTATTTCTTTGTTCATCGCCATAAATCACGGTAGTATCACGTAACAACATAATATGTAGATAATTGTTGACAGGATAATGACAATTTAATTGCAAAGCATCTTCGCGCACACCCAGCAATAATTGGCTATGTTGATTAAGTATTTCTATGTCATTTTCGCTTTTTAGAATGCCGGATTTAAGCCAATACTGGGTTTTATCTACTTGTAAAAAAAACAAGTCTTCGCTGTACAAGGCTTTGAGAATGTCATCTTTTTCTACGAGAGTTAATAAATCATTTGTCGCTTGATAGAGTTCAGGCGTAACAAAATTTGACTTAAGCGGATAAGTTGTGCGTAATTTTTTAATATTATTTCTGAATAAAAATTGCTTAACATAGTGTTGCGTTTGTTCAGCGGTAAAAGGCACATAACGCTCAGGATGGTCTTTATAGAGTTCTTTTTGTAATAAACAAGTATAACTTTTAGTTAATCCTGTTTGGTGCCGCACAAAGCTACAGCCGCCATTGCAATAGCTAATATAAGCACATCGCATACAGTCTTCATGTACGTCCATTTGGTTTTCATTGCGTTCAATGACCTGCCAGCCATTATTGATAATTTCATTAATATCGTCTTGATAAACATTACCATAGCGATAATATTGAGAAGATTGTCCGCGTGGACAGGAATACACATCACCATCCATTTGTACTAAGAAAAATTTATCGCCACAATTCACTGCTGAACAACAATAATCGGGGGTAAATTCCTTAAACCATTCCGTTCTAAAGGCGTTTTCTAAAGGCGTATTGAGAAAGGCTTGTTTAACGGCTTGGTAGAATGTAACTTGTTCTGTATCGGTGAGCATTTCGGTGCCGGCAATGCGTTGAATAAATTTTTCTTCATTTTCTACCGATTTAAAGCCAAACATAACATTAAAACGGCTCATATCTAAGCCCAGTTCATCATGTAAAAATTTAATATCAGCAATGAAATCATCCATGTATTGCAAATGTTCACGGGTGACAACGCAAGAAATTTTTTTATGATGTGGATATTGGCTAAGCAATTTTAAGTTGTTTAAGATTCGCGCTACAGTGCTTTTATCTTTTTTATCACGGCGATATTTGTCATGCAGCTTTAAGGGTAAATCCACGCTACCGCTGACAGACACCTTATGTTTGGCGAATACCTCATAATGCTTTTGAAAATTCAGCATATTGGTTTTGACATGTACAGGACTAATTTTGAAACCTAGATTACGGATGTCTTCTGCGTAGTTTGCATAATGCTGGGCAGAAATATTGAAGAGTTCATCTAATACTGAGGACGGTAAAGTGGTGACTTCGCCGCCATGAAAGGAAAGATTAAAAGGCAAATAGCCATTGGCTAATAGATTTTCTAAAGTAAAGTTTAAGGTGTTAATCACTTGCCCTGTGTCGATTTTTTCTTCGGTTAATTCACCAAGATAACAATATTTGCAACCCATATTGCAAAATATAGTCGGCACATAGAGTAAATGAATACCTTTTTGAAAATCCATTGTTTCTCTCCACTGATTATCAACAAATTCCCGCCACACCCAGATTACTTCACTCAACAACCAATTCGCTCTATTTTCTTACGCACAAAAAAATCTTTCTTGCTTCCTAGACAAGCCTCTAAAATAGGAGAAATAGGGGGAAATTTTAGTTTTAAGACACTCAACGGCATTTAGACTAAAAACCTCGTATTTATACAAAATACTATCCCGTGGCAACACACCGCCACCCCAATCAAAAAATAATCGCTGAATTGAGCAAAGGAGTGGGACACGAATAATCACCATTTCGTAAGTGCTTGATTGATTAATTTATTCATTAAAATTTATTGGGCGAAATGCTGAAGTGATTTTTAATGATGGTAGTAAACCACTGACCTTGAGCGCACTTAGAGCGCACTTAATAAGTTGTCGCAATGCGCCTGGCAAAAACTGGCGAAGGTATTGGAATCGGCAGATGATAATTTTATCTCTCAGAATTATCCATAAATTTGCCCGTTTTGGGCGGATTCAGTTGCCTAAAACCGTTACTTAGTGGCGAAGATATTGATGTGTCCCGACGTAATTTTATATTGTGAAATCAGTTCGGCAACCGTTTTGTCACCTTTGTAAGCTCCCAAAGCTATTTTTGCTGAACGCGGAACTGTGAATTTTACGTTTTGGGGTTTGGCAGGCTGTATGAAAGCATTGAATTTGTTAAACGTCATACGGGACTAGGGTTGAATTTTTATATACATAGCTATTTATAAAAAATCTTGATAAAGCACCCCAGATCAACTAAGGTTAATCTATTATTAAATGCTAACTTTTAATAAAAAACAACCACTTAAAATATGTTTTTAGAGACCCATTGAATGTATTTAGTACAAATAACTTTGCCAAAAGCTATGTTGCACTGCAATATCTAGCGTTTTTTCAAGGGTTTTGTAGTAAATTTTTTAAAAAATAATCACTTTTTTCCGGTTTAGTCTTTATCAAAACGAATTAACTGCTTGATTTTCAATTATAAATTGAATTTTACAGAAATATTAAAAAATAGTTTAAAACGGTTGACCTCAGCCTTTAGCTTGGAGTATATTAGCCCCTATTAATGTGATTGAGCTATCCTATAGCAATATAAAATTTTTCGATGGCAGCCGATTATTGCCTCTCACATATCTAATGACTTAAAGGCTGCCCGTATGGCTGATTTTTCATGGAAGATAGATGCTGGCTAAGGCTTAAAGCTTTAGCTAAGTGTTTATAATCTAAACAATGTGTGTGACAAGGGCGTGACATCATTGTTTGCTAATACCACGTTACTGTGGTTTTTTATTATCTGTAAAGGAGAGTAACAATGGCTAAAGAAATGCACAGCACCCCCATGCTAGACCAGTTGGAAAGTGGTCCGTGGCCTAGCTTTATTACCGGTTTGAAACGTCTGGCAAATGACGAAGGCAAACCCTACCAAAACATGATGATTGATCTGTTGGGTCAGTTAGAACATTCCTACGAAACCAAAAAAGGTTATTGGAAAGGTGGCACTGTTGGCGTTTTAGGTTATGGCGGCGGGATTATCCCACGCTTTTCTGAAGTCGCTGCCAAGTTTCCTGAATCCAAAGAGTTTCACACGCTGCGTATTCAACCACCCGCCGGTATGCACTACACCTCTAAATTGCTGCGTGACATGTGCGATGTATGGGAAAAGCATGGCTCTGGTTTAGTTGCGTTTCACGGCCAAAGCGGCGACATTATGTTCCAAGGTGCGGCAACTGATAAAGTGCAAGAAGCTTTTGACGAGTTCAACGCCATGGGTTTTGACTTAGGCGGAGCAGGTCCGGCTGTGCGTACTGGTATGTCTTGTGTAGGCGCGGCGCGTTGCGAGCAATCTTGCACCAATGAGCAGAAAGCTCATCGCATGTTGGTCAACAACTTCTTGGATGACATGCACCGTCCAGCCCTGCCTTATAAATTCAAATTTAAAGTATCCGGTTGCCCGAATGACTGCATGAATTCCATTGAGCGTGCAGATATGGCGATTATCGGTACGTGGCGCGATGACATGAAAGTCAATCAAGAGGAAGTTAAAGCTTTCGTTGATCATAAAGGTCGCAAGTATGTGATTGATAACGTGGTTTCTCGCTGCCCAACTAATGCGCTGTCATTAAATGACGATGACACCTTGGCAGTCGATAACCGTAACTGCGTGCGTTGTATGCACTGCATTAATGTGATGACTAAAGCATTGTCTGTGGGTGATGATAAGGGTGTTACCGTGTTAATGGGTGGTAAACGCACACTGAAAATCGGTGATTTAATGGGGACTGTGGTCGTTCCATTTATGAAGTTGGAAAGCGAAGAAGACTATGAGCGTTTAGTTGAAATCGCTGAAGAAACCATTGACTTCTTTGCTGAAAATGCACTAGAGCATGAGCGCACCGGAGAAATGATTGAGCGCATTGGTTTGGTGAATTTCTTGGAAGGCATTGGTCTTGAAGTTGATCCCAATATGATCGCTGAACCACGTCAAAGTTCTTATGTGCGTATCGATACTTGGAACGAAGAAGCAGAAAAATGGTTCGCTCGTAAAGCTGAAGAAAAAGCCGCTTAAACCATTAATCTATTCGTGTCGTTATCGACTGATATGATAACCAGCATGGGGTATAAAGCCCCATGTCAGTAAATAATACTTAGGAGACAAAACATGCCTAACATGCCTATTGAAAGTGGTGTACCTGATCCGTTTCAGTATATGCACCCTACTTTAGCTAAAAATTTTGGTGCTTGGGATTATCATGATCGTCCGTGCCCAGGTGTCCTGCATCATGTTGCTAAGTCAGGTGATCAAGTTTGGACTGTCCGTGCAGGCACGCAACGTCAAATGGATGTTTACACTATTCGCAAACTGTGCGACATCGCTGATGAATATGGTGAAGGCTATGTGCGTTTCACGATTCGCAGTAACATTGAGTTTATGGTGACAAATCAAGCTAAAGTTGATTCTTTAGTGGCGAAATTGCAAGAAGAAGGCTTCCCTGTGGGGGGGACGGGCAATTCAGTGAGTATGGTGGCACATACCCAAGGTTGGCTGCACTGCGATATTCCCGGCACTGACGCATCAGGTGTGGTTAAAGCCTTGATGGATGAGTTGCACGAAGAATTTGTGCGTGAAGAAATGCCTAACCGTGTGCATTTAACTACTTCTTGCTGTCAAATTAACTGTGGCGGTCAAGGTGATATTGCTATCAATATCCAACACACCAAACCGCCTAAAATCAACCATGATTTAGTGGCTAATGTGTGCGAACGTCCTTCCGTTGTTGCGCGTTGCCCCGTTGCAGCGATTCGTCCTGCCTTAGTCAACGGCAAGCCGTCCTTAGAAGTTGACGAGAAAAAATGCATCTGCTGCGGTGCTTGTTATCCGCCCTGCCCTCCTATGCAAATCAACGATCCCGAACATTCTAAATTAGCTATTTGGGTCGGTGGTAATCACTCTAATGCACGTAGCAAGCCTTCTTTCCAAAAATTGGTTGCCGCTGGCATTCCTAACAATCCGCCGCGTTGGCCCGAAGCGTCTGCCGTTGTTAAGAACATTCTTAAAGTTTACAAAGAAGATGCGCGTGAATGGGAGCGCATGAATGACTGGATTGAGCGTATTGGTTGGTCACGCTTTTTTGAGTTGACCGAATTACCGTTTACCAAATTCCATATTGATAACTGGCGTGGCGCACGTCGCAGCTTGAATGCGTCTACTCACATTCGTTTCTAATTAAACGCTTTGAAGGATAGTTTTTATGAAGTTTGGCATCCTCATCAACGAAGGACCTTATCAGCATCAAGCCGCTGATTCTGCGTATCAGTTTGCTAAAGCCGCTATCGAAAAAGGTCACGAAATTTTTCGTATTTTCTTTTATCACGATGGCGTTAATAACGCTACGCGCTTAACTATTCCACCGCAAGATGATCGTAATATTGTTGAGCGTTGGAGTGCTTTTGCTAAAGAACACAATGTTGATATGGTGGTTTGTATTGCTGCTGCGCAACGCCGTGGTTTGTTAGATGAAAACGAAGCAAAACGCAATGGCAAAGATGCTAACAATATTGCTGAGGGCTTTCGTATTTCTGGCTTAGGTCAGTTAATTGAAGCTGGCATTCAATCAGATCGTTTGGTTGTTTTTGGTGACTAAGAGAAAAGGATACGTTAAAGATGAGTGAAGGTATCATTAAAAAGTTCATGTATGTGAACCGTAAACCACCTTACGGCACTGTTTACGCGCTGGAGTCGCTAGAAGTTGTTTTGATTGGTGCTGCTTTTGATCAGGATGTCAGTCTTGCATTTATTGGTGATGGTGTTTATCAATTAATGGATGGTCAAGCAACTGCTGGTATTGGCATGAAGAATTTCTCGCCAACTTACAATGCGCTGGGTGATTACGACATTACCAAATTGTATGTCGAAAAAGAATCTCTGCAAGAACGCGGCTTAAGCCAGGATGACTTAATGGACATTGTTTACGAAGATGAAGACGAAGATTGGGCAGAAAAGCCTTCCGTTCATTTAGTGAGCCGCGCTGAGTTGGCAGACATTATGGCAGAACAAGACGTACTGTTAAACTTCTAAAAACCATCCTTAAAAGGAACGAAAATGCTGCATACAGTGAATAAATCGCCTTTTGAGCGTAATAGCTTAGATACTTGCTTAGGGTTAGCTAAACCCGGCAGTGCTATTTTGTTAATTGAAGACGGGGTTGTCGGCGCTATTAAAGGCACGGCAATCGAGTTTCAATTATCCCAAGCCATGCAAGCTTCCAAAGTCTATGTATTAGGTCCTGATTTGGCAGCGCGTGGTCTAAGCGAAGATAAATTGCTTGATGGAATTCAAGTGGTTGACTATGGTGGTTTCGTGGATTTAGTCGCTGAAAATAATTCAGTGCAATCCTGGTTGTAAAGCGTTCGCATAAACAACCACTTTCTTTTCATTTTATTCTAAATAACAGAGGGTTATTGCAATGGCTACTATCAATGTTGGTGGTAAAGATGTCGAAGTTGATGAAGAAGGCTACTTAGTTAATTTAAGTGACTGGAACGAAGAAATTGCCACTTTTTTGGCGGGTCAAGATGAATTAGAATTGACCGATGCGCATTGGGAAATTATTAAATTTCTGCGTGAATACTATGACGAGTATCAAATCGCGCCTGCTGTTCGTGTTTTGACCAAAGCCGTTGGTAAAAAAATGGGCAAAGATAAAGGGAACAGCAAATACTTGTATGAACTGTTTCCTTATGGTCCGGGTAAACAAGCCTGCCGTTTTGCCGGTCTGCCTAAACCAACGGGCTGTATCTAAGTTCACCGCTTAGATCACCCTTAAGCAGGGAGCGTCGCCTCCCTGTTTTTCCATCTTGACTTAACAGGGAGGTTTTCAGAGCCATGTGGTTTCTGACAGGTTTTTACGCCCTTTTTTTCTACCTTGCCACTATCATTCTGTTAGCGGGACTTGGGTATAAAATTTACGAGTATGCACGCACGCCTGCTCCCCTTAAAGTGCCGACGATGCCAGCCCCTTTAACTCGTGGTGGTGTAGTTTTGCGTTTACTGGGCGAAGTTGTGCTATTTAGAAGTTTATTCCGCTCTAATAAATGGATTTGGTTGTTTGGTTGGTTATTCCATTTTGGTCTCTTGTTGGTTCTCTTGCGCCATTTACGCTATTTCACTGATCCCGTGTGGGGATGGGTGGCTTTATTGCAGCCCTTTGGTAAATATGCGGCTTTTGCCATGGTGATTGGCTTAGTGGGTTTGTTAGCAAGACGCTTCTTAGTCGAAAGAATTCGTTACATCAGTAATCCTTCTGATTATTTGATGCTGGTGTTGTTATTGGTCATTGGTATGAGCGGCATGATGATGACTTTTGTAACCCACACCGATGTTATTCAAGTCAAAGCCTTTTTCTTAGGGGCTATGTCATTTAATTGGCAACTGATTCCTGCTGATCCGATTTTATTGGTGCATTTAACAGCAGTCTTCTTACTCATGATTGTTTTTCCTTATAGCAAATTGCTACACGCGCCTGGCGTATTTTTTAGTCCTTCTCGTAATCAAGTCGATAATTCACGAGAAAAACGTCATTTAGCACCTTGGGCAGCGGAATTGGAAAAAGCTGAAGCAAAATAAACTGAAAATGCTTCAGGTTAGGGAGAAATAACAATGGCTAAAGCCGACATCAACGTGCCAGAAATGCACGAATACCCAGTCATTCCTATGTTAAAAGCCGATGCGATGAAAGGCGAAGGTCCTTTTATAGCAAAAGCAGAGTTTCAAGAAACACTGGGTTATCCCGGTGAATTAGTTGATAACTGGGAAGACAAAGCGGTAGAAAAACTTGGCGACTTATTAAACCGCTTTCGTTCCTTGCGCGTTTATTTAGATTCTTGTGTGCGCTGTGGAGCTTGTACCGATAAATGTCATTATTTATTAGGTACTTCAGACCCGAAAAACATGCCGGTTGCGCGACAAGATTTATTGCGTCAGGTGTATCGCCGTTACTATACCTTACCGGGTAAATTTTTTGCCAAAATGGGTTGGCAATGGGGTTTAGACCTGATTGGCGCGAAGGAGATGGACAAAGAAGTACTAGATGATTGGTACAACTACTATCATCAATGCTCTCAATGCCGTCGCTGCTCCGTATTTTGTCCTTATGGCATTGATACGGCTGATATTTCTATGGCAGCCCGTGAAATCATGGACGCTATTGGGCAAGGACAAAAATACTGCAACGAGATCATCGGCAAAGTTTACAAAATCGGCAACAATCTCGGTCTGCCCGAACCCGCTTTGCGGGATACGCTAGAAGGTCTGGAAGAAGACATTGAAGACGATACGGGCGTAAAAGTTCGCTTACCTTTGGATGAAAAAGGTGCAGATATTCTCTTAATTACACCTTCTGCTGATTTCTTTGCTGAACCCCACGTTGACGGTTTAATGGGTTATGCCAAAGTTTTCCACGAAGCAGGTTTGAGTTGGACCTTGAGTTCTTATGCTTCTGAAGGTGCAAACTTCGGCATGTTCATTGGCAGTTACGAAAACATGCGGCAGATTTCCCTACGCATTCGCAAAGCTGCTTTGGATTTAGGTGTAAAACGCATTGTCTTTGGCGAATGTGGTCATGCTTGGCGGGTGGCTTATAGTTTCCTCAATACCCTAGCTGGTCCTTTTGATTTTCTCGATCCTAAATATCCAGTTCCGCAACACATTTGTGAAATCACCTACGGATTGATTCAAGAAGGCAAATTGAACTTTGATAAATCCAGAAATGACGACATGACCTTGACTTTCCACGATTCTTGTAATGTGGCGCGTGCTTCACGTATGGGCGACATCCCCGGTGGACAATTCATCATTCCCCGCGAAGTCATCAAAGCTGCCTGTAATAACTACTATGACATGGACGCAGAAACTATCCATGATCAGACCTTTTGTTGTGGCGGCGGTGGTGGTCTGCTGACCGACGATTTAATGGATTTACGAGTTAAAGGTGCGCTGCCTCGAATGCAAGCCCTGAAAAACGTGGTTGAGGAAAAAGGCGTAACTCACATGGCAGCGATTTGTGCGATTTGTAAAAGCCAGTTTACTAAAGTGTTACCTTATTACGGTTTCAATATGGATAAAATTGTCAGTGTGCATCAACTGGTTAGCAATGCGTTGATTCTCACCGGGCAGGAAGACGAATAAGCCACGAGGCTTTTGGCTTAAGCATAAAGCTTAATGTTTTAATGAAAAACAAGTCGCTATCAGGCGCATACAGATTTTATTGGTTCAGGAGGCTACCCAATGTCAGTAAGCAAACAAGAAATGAACTTAACTTTTCGTCGTTTTGAAGACGGTGATAGTGAACATGCGTCATGGAATGAAATGATTTTTCAATCCAGTTGGACGCACAAATGCCCAACTTACGTCCATCGTACACCGCCCTGTCAGGGGAGTTGCCCTTCAGGTGAAGATATTCGCGGCTGGTTAGGTATTGTGCGCGGCATGGAAAAACCGCCTGAAGGTATGGATTGGAAAGAATATGCGTTCCGTCGTTCAACCGATGCTAATCCTTTTCCCTCTGTGATGGGACGTGTTTGTCCCGCACCTTGTCAAGACGGTTGCAATCGTAACCAAGTTGAAGACTTTGTAGGCATCAACTCAGTTGAGCAATTTATTGGCGATAACGCGCTAGAAAATGGCTATGGCTTTAAGGCTGCCGAACAAGAAACTGGCAAAAAAGTCGCTGTTATCGGTGGCGGTCCGGCGGGTCTTGCAGCCGCTTATCAACTGCGCCGCAAAGGTCACGCCTGCACTATTTTTGATGATCACGAAGATTTAGGCGGCATGATGCGCTATGGCATTCCGGGCTATCGCACTCCACGCGATATGCTGGATGGCGAAATTAAACGCATTCTTGATATGGGCGTAGAAACCCGCCTGAAAACTCGGGTGGGCAAAGATGTCAGCATGGCAGACATTGATAAAGAATTTGATGCTGTGATTTGGACTTTAGGCTGTAAAGCCGGACGAGGCTTGCCAGCATCAGGTTGGGAAGGTACGCCAAACTGCATCAGCGGCGTTGATTTCCTTGCCGCTTTTAATGAAGGTCGCCTGCAAATTGTCGCGGAAAAAGTGGTTGTGGTCGGTGGTGGCGATACCTCTATTGACGTGGCTTCTGTAGCGCGTCGCTTGGGGCATATTACCAGCACGCACGAAAATGACCGTCCGGAAAACGTGGTGTTGGGTTATACCGCACATGACGTAGCTTCCAGCATGGCGCGTGAAGGCGCAACCGTCACCTTGACTTCTTTGTTCCCGGTAGAAAACATGACTGCTGCCGAACACGAAGTACAGGATGCGTTGCGTGAAGGGGTCGATATTCAAGGTAGCGTCATGCCAATCGAAGTTATCAAAGGCGAAAATGGTCGCGCTATCGGTCTGAAAATGGCGAAATGCAATATGGTCAACAATCGCCCAGAAGCCGTTGAAGGCACTGAGTATGTGATTGAAGCAGACCTGATTGTATCCGCGATTGGTCAATTTGGTGATTTAACCGGCTTAGATGAACTGAATAATGGTCGCAATTTTATTGATGCCGACAATCATTACCAAGTCAAGGGTCGCCCCGGTCATTTCGTGGCAGGTGATATTGTTCGTCCTCATTTGTTGACTACCGCCATTGGACAAGCCTCGATTGCCGCAGACAGTGTAGATGTCTATTTGAAACAGCAAGAAATAGCAAAACGTCCGAAAGTTGACGTGCATCACTTCAGCTTGCTAGGCAAACTCCGCGAAGCTAAATTGAACCCCGAAGAATACAACCACGAGCAAACCCGTGGTACTTCTGACAGTAAATTCGCTGTACATAACTACGAAGACCGCTCCGCGCAAGAAGTGATTCCCGCCGACGAACTCTTTTTAGGGCATTTTCCCTTTACGCCACGCCTCAAACGTGCAGATATTCCGGTTGATGCTAGCGAAGTATTGGGACATTTCAATGAGCGTATGCAGGGTTTATCCACAGAACAAGCACAAGCCGAAGCAAAACGCTGTATGAGTTGCGGTATGTGCTTTGAATGCGATAACTGCGTGGTATATTGTCCACAAGATGCAGTACATCGCACCCCGAAGCAAGAATCCACCACCGGGCGTTATGTCTATACCGACTACACCCGTTGCATTGGTTGTCATATCTGTGCTGACGTTTGTCCTACTGGCTACATTGACATGGCTTTGGGTGAATAAAACCTTCTCTCGTTTCCACCTTTCAGCGTGGAAATGCCTAACAAACCTTCTAGGTTTTATGGACCTAGGGGGTTTTTGCCTAATAACATCAACTGAAAGCCGTTGCCATGAAACTCAAACTCATAGCTCTTTTTTCCATGCTAAATCTGCTTTTATTGAGTAGTTTAGTGAGTGCCGACAATGAATTTTTCTCGCCACAACGCGATACGCCTAAAGCCATTGCCAAAGTAAGCGAAACCCAAGCCTGTGTTGAACCCATTGAGGTGATGCGCCGTCAACACATGGAATTGATTAAACATCAACGTGATGAAACCATGCACAAAGGTATTCGCACCACCAAACATAGCCTGTTGGAATGCGTGAATTGTCACGTCACTTATGATGAAAACCAGCAACCCGTTGCTTATAAAGATGAACGACATTTTTGCAGTACCTGCCATCAATACGCAGCGGTCAGCATTGATTGTTTCCAATGCCATAACAGCAAGCCCACTGAATCGATTGTCAAACCTATCCCTAATCATCCTGATTTCATCAGCCCGATCAAGTTCGATGCAGCCAAAGCAATGGCAGATAACAAGGCTGAGGCGACAGCAGGAGGCGCTCAATAATGAGTCAACCACATACCCCAGACGCGCAACATAGCGAAAATGCGCGTCGTCAATTTTTTCTTAAAGTCGGTGGCGTAACTGCCGGTTTAGCCCTGGCACCGGGTTTATTGTTACAACAGGTGTCAGCGGCAAAAACCGCTGATCAAGCCGTTTCAGATAAAGTCCGCTGGGGTTTATTGATTGATACCAGCAAGTGTGCTGAAGGCTGTGACGATTGCGTGAAAGCTTGCAATGAAAGCAATGGCTTAACCGGACATGCTCGTCCTGCAACCGACGCACAATGGATGCGCAAAGTCACCGTCAAAGACAAACAAACCGGCAAAGTGACTTCCCTACCGTTAATGTGTCAGCACTGCGAACACCCACCTTGTGTGGATGTCTGCCCAACGGGTGCGTCTTTCAAACGCGCTAACGGCGTAGTGCTGGTCGATAAACACATCTGCATCGGCTGCCGCTACTGCATGATGGCGTGTCCTTACAAAGCGCGTTCATTCATCCATGAAACACTAGAAGACCAAAAACCTCATGCACCGCGTGGTAAAGGCACGGTGGAAAGTTGCACCTTCTGCGTCCACAAACTCGATCAAGGCGAACAACCGGCTTGCGCCGCAGGTTGCGCACACAATGCCATGTTGTTCGGTGACTTAAACGATGCCGACAGCGAACTGTCAAAACGCTTAAAAGAAGTCAGCAGCGTACAACTACGCGCCGACATGAAACTCAATCCTGCTGTGCGTTATCAAGGGCTATAAGGAGCAACATCAATGAAAATGACTTATAGTGAACTCGAAGGCAAAAGCAGCGGCTTTTGGGCGGTTTTAGGTGTTTTAGCTGCCATTATTGCGATAGGTTTGGGCGCAGCCTATTACATGGAACATCAAGGGCATTACGTAACGGGTATGAGCAACCAAATTGTTTGGGGGCTGCCACATATTTTTGCAATTTTCCTTATCGTAGCGGCCTCTGGCATCTTAAACATCGCCTCCATTGGCACAGTATTTGGCAAAAAAGCCTACAAACCGTTGGGACGAATGTCCGGTTTAATGGCTATCGCAGTCCTGGTTGGCGGTCTAGCCATTTTGGTGCTAGATTTAGGTCGTCCGGATCGGCTTGTGGTTGCCATGACCACCTACAACTTCAAATCCATCTTCTCTTGGAATATCTACCTATACAACGGCTTCCTGTTGATTGTAGGCGTTTATCTTTGGTTTATGATGGAGCGTCGCATGAACCAGTATTACCCTTACGCGGGATTTGTCGCCTTTGTTTGGCGTTTGATTCTCACTACAGGTACGGGTTCTATTTTTGGCTTTTTGGTGGCGCGTGAAGCGTATGACACCGCCGTACTCGCGCCGCTGTTTGTGCTGCTCTCCTTCTCGCTGGGCATGGCATTTTTCCTTATTTACCTCATCGTCGCCTTCCAAAGCACCGGTCGCCCTCTCGGTGACGGCTTGCTGCAACGCATGAAAAATCTGCTCGGCGTGTTTGTTGCCAGCGTATTCTATTTCGTTGTGATTTATCATCTGACTAACTTATACATCACCCAACAACACGCCTTTGAAGCCTTCATCTTGCTCAACGGCGGCATCTACACCTTCCTCTTTTGGGTGGGTTACATCCTCATCGGCACAGCCGCCCCCTTAGCGGTTTTCTACCATCCCACTTTTGGCAAGACCCGTAATGCCATCATTCTCGGCTCGGCTTTGACGCTACTAGGTGGTATTGCTTTGCTATACGTGATTATTATCGGCGGACAAGCTTTTCCGCTAGAAATTTTCCCCGGCAAAGAAGTGATTGAATCCAGCTTTTTTGATGGTGTGGTAGCCAGCTACACGCCCAGTATTTGGGAATTTCTGTTAGGTATGGCAGGTCTTGGTATTGCCTTAATCGCCACTGTGTTAGGTACGCGCATTCTGCCTTTTATGCCCGATACCTTAGATGATGCGGTGGTGCAACCTAATGAAGACTAATCTCTTGGTTGTCACATCAAGCTATGCTGCGCCCTGCCTGAAACTGCTCTCAGGGATATTTTTAAGCACTTAAATCCAACAAGTATGAGAATAAAAAAGCGCGAAGTAGAAACTTCGCGCTTTTTTTTAAGACAACGCCCACGTAGCAAATCGCTTACGCACTAATTCTTCCACTGAAATAAGTGCTATCAATGTGGCTATGCACATGCCCCATGTTTACCTGCAAAGCATCAATAAAATCATGTAACTGCTGAGGATTACTCGATAACTTAGCAATATCAGCAGAACTAATTTGGCGTTGCAAACGCTCTAAACTACTAATAGTTTTGCCATTGCTAGGCAAGTCCCGCACATACAGCTTTACTTCTTCTAAACAAAAATACAAAGAACGAGGAAATTCTTGATTTTGCAGTAAAAAACGCAAAGCATCCTGACCTCTAACACGCACTAGACCGGTGGCGCGGCGGTACATCTGATAGGCTGTTAAAGATTTCAGCACGCCCATCCATTGAATACTTTCAAACGGCGTAAGGCTCTGGCTTTGGCTCTGGCTCTGCATTTGTCCTTGCCCATCTTGTTGTTGGGCTTGGCTTTGACTGATATGCAGTAAATTCGCAGAACGCACATCGAGAATACGGCTTGCCATATCTGCACGTTCTAAATAATGTCCGATTTCTAAAAAGGTATAAACCTGATCACGACTCATTGAGCCATACAGCAAACCGGTAATCTGTTGAACTTGGCGAATCACATCGCGCAAAAAAGGATAGCGATTATGTTTAGGCAGTTTATTAGCAAGAATGCGTTTTGACCACAAATACAGATCATTCAATTGCTCCCAAGCTTCACGCGGAATTAAATCGCGGGTGGTGCGTAAATTCTCTCGCGCAGCGGCTAAAGAATTGAGAATTGAAGCAGGATTATCATCACTGGTTAAAAATACGATTACTTCTTCTTCAGTAGCTTGAGCATGTCTTTCATAAAACAATTCTTCGCCGCCAGTAATCGCAATCAAAGGCTCCCAACCTACGCCTAAAGATTTCGGCAAATCCAGCAACAAGCTATTGTGAGCATTAATTAAACGTGCTGTATTTTCAGCACGTTCAAAATAACGCGACAACCAATAAACATTGCAAGCAACGCGGGCTAACATAACTCTCTCTCAGAAGGTTTGTGGTGAAATAAACCAATATCTTCTCAACGTGTTTCAAATGAATACAGAGTAACGCGGCTACCCGTATTCAAGCCGGTACTTCAATCCAACCATTCAGACTTATCAAGATTTTGCATAGCACAACAAAGGCAAGTAGTTTAACTTTTTTTACGGCGGATGCAATCAGATATGCGGATTAAAGCATTGGCAATAAAAAAGTCCCCACGTAACCGTTCGCACCCCGCGCCAAACCAGACAGGTCTTTGAGACCTATCAGATTTTTTACTGGGAGATGTGAACGCTTGCGCCTCCAGCAGAACAAAAGCCTGAAAAGCTTTGAGTCGTGTTTAGTGACTGACATCTTTACCCACTCAAAATGAAGGCGTTAATAACAAGGGTTTGGATTGCGCCTTGTCTGCGGCATTATTTTGTACCGCAGCAGGCTTGTTGAGTGCTTCTCGCAACGCCTCTTGCAGTTGTAATAAAGGCGGATATTGTGCCTGCACACCTAAGCCTCTGCCAACCAAAACAAGGCTTTCCACCAATTCGCCACGATCTTTTGCTTGCATGGCAAGGCTTGTGTAACGCGCCGCAATATCGCGCAAACCTTGTCGTGCATTGGCATCTTGTGCATGCAGGCTTAAAACTTTTCGATACGCTTCATAGGCAACCTCTAATTGGTCTTCGGCTAAGGCTAATTGCGCGCTTTGTAGCCACTGCGCTATCTCGTCCTGCGCCGCCTGTTGCGCTGCTGCGTCAATCTCTACCACTTGCGGAACTTCAGCTTGCGCAAAAGCCGTAGCGACTTGCGGTGCGGTGCTTGTTGCTTCGCTGAGGGTATTCGCGGCGGCTTGTCGTTGTTCTTCTTGTAAGGCTAATAAAGTCGCATGAGTGGGCGAAATACTTAAACCTTTGTCAATAAATGCACGGCGTTTTTCCGCATCCGCGCTACTGCGGGCAAGCTGCGTATAGCGTTCTGCAATGCGCTGAGGAAGCTGTTGTACTCGCGGATCATCGGCGGCAATCTCCAGCAAAGCTAGGTAACTGGCATAAGCATTATCATCGGTTGGCGTGGTAAGTTTTCGGGCTTGCAGTTGTGCTTCGGCAGTTGCCAATAACTGCGTGATTTGTGCCTGTCGTTGTTGTGTTTCTAAGGCAAGGGCAAAAGCTTGTTGTAATACCTGAAAATCACGCCGTGCGGGAAAATAGGCTTGGCTTTGTTGGGTGACCGCTAAACCTGCTCGATAATCGCCTTGTTGATAGTGGCTTCGCGCTTGTGCAAGGCGTAATTCGGCTAGTTGCTGCAAACCTTGTAAAGCTTGGGGATGCTCGGCTTGTAACTGTAAAATGGCTTGATAGCTTTGGTAAGCCGTATCAAATTGTTCAGCTTGGGCGTGTTGTTCGGCGTAATCTAACCAGTAATCTTGCGCGGCTTGCACAATGTCGGCAGGCTTGAATGTGAGATTTGTCGCCGCCGCGCTAACCGAGCGGGTCGGAGTCGTCATGGCTGGCGACTCAGTGGCGGTATTCTGTTCGGCAGCCAACCACAAGGCGAAAACCAGCAAGCTACCGATAAAAGCGTAAGCCAGCACTGGGCGCACCAGTGGCTGACGTTGCGGCGCTAACAAGGCGGCGCGAAATGCCGCGACTTGCTGCCAACGCTGCTGCGGGTTTACGGCTAAGGCTTTTTTTAAGGCACGTTCAATGCTCGGCGCACGCGAATCATCTTGATTCGGCAGTGCGGTTTGCAAGGTATCCTGTTGCCAGCGTTCGGTCGCCGCCGGCGGTAATTGTCCGTGCAGCAATAAATACAACAGGGCGGCACACGCATAAATATCTGTCCATGCACCGATATTGCCTTGATCGGAATACTGTTCCAGCGGTGAATAACCGGGTTTTAGTACCAGCGTCATGCTGCGGGTATATTCTGCAATCACACTCACGCTACGCGCCGCGCCAAAATCAATCAGCACCGGCGCATCATTATGCGTCAGTAAAACATTATGCGCCGACACATCAAGATGAAAAACCGCTTGCACATGAATGGCTTCTAAGGCATCCAAAATCGGTAACACAATGCGCAAAGCTGCATCAATACTTAGCTTGCCGCCTTGATCGCACAAACGTCGTGCTGGATTGTCTCCTTCTAAATACTCCATCACCATGTAAGCAGTTTGATTTTCCTCAAAATAATTCAACACACGCACAATATTCGGATGGTTGAACTTAGCCAAATTACGCGCCTCTTGGATAAAGGAATGCAACCCCTTTTGCAAGGCATCTGCTTGATGATGTAGGGGAATAACTTGAGCGGTTTGCAGCTCGCGCAAAGCAAGGCTAGAAGGCAGATATTCCTTAATCGCTACGCGCTTATTGAGTTTCAAGTCCAAGCCGATATAGGTAATACCGAAGCCGCCCTGTCCCAGCACAGTGCCTAGTAAATATTGCCCCCGCAACAGGGTATGCGGCGACAAATACAGCGGATGCGGGTAAAAATTTTGTTCGGGATGTGCGCAATGTGGGCAGGGGGCAGAACGTGAGCTGATCTCCCCCATGCAGTGAATACACCGTGTGTAGGCTTGTGTCATATCAGGAAAAACGGCTTGATTCATGGATAAACTCAGGTTACGCCTCTGGCGTTAAAATTTTCGGTTTTTAGGTGAGAATCTGTTGCGCTTATATTTTAATCAAACGCAAGCGACGCTAACGGCGCATAAAGACGCAAGCTTTTTAATGGCTTGCGTTCGCGCCTCTCGCATCCTTTGCGTTGCTTTCTAAAAACAAGGTGCTAATCTCCCGCACGACCGCGCCGCTGGCGGCGTAAAACGGCTACACCGCTTGAGCTAATCGAGAGATCAGCTCTTCCAAGCCGACGCATATTAAACATGCGAGTACAGGTATCCTATCAAAAATTTTCGCGAGTCTGTTAATGGCTGATGTACGCATCAGAAATACTGCGGCGTGAAATCCTGTGGATTTAATACATCCATTAAATCTTCACCAAAACCCAACACATATAAACCCAATTTAGACGCATAAGAGACAATAGAATCATCTACATACAAAGACGACACCAGACCGATAAATTTTTTCTCCGTATATTCAGGAAAATACTGGCGGATTTGTGTCTGCATTAACAGATGAAAATCCTCCACGTCGGACGGACGCAAAGTCGATTTAGTTTGATTAATCAACACATAGTCGCCACCCGCAATCATTGCATCAAACTCACGTCTATGCGGTTGTTTAACTTCAAAACGTATCGCCTGACGTTCAATCTCTTCACGACTTAAGCCGGTAATGGTGCGGAAAATTTTTGGCATACCTGGGGCGATAGCATCTTCAACTAAACGCCCTGCCTTGTTAAAAGATTCGCCGATTTGTTTGCGCAGTTCCTTAGTCTCGCGGCGCATTTCATCCTTAAACTCGCGCATCTCATCCTTAAAATCCTGCATTTCAGCCTTAAACTCGCGCATTTCCTGCTCTGAGCGTTGTGCTGATAAGTGCATCTCATCCTTAAACTTGCGCATTTCAGCCTTAAACTCGCGCATTTCCTGCTCTGAGCGTTGTGCTGATAAGCGCATCTCATCCTTAAAATCCTGCATTTCAGCCTTAAACTCGCGCATTTCCTGCTCTGAGCGTTGTGCTGATAAG
>CAZOSP010000021.1:0-1415 GCA_964582525.1 uncultured Thiomargarita sp.
AATGTGTGAATGGGTTGTTGAGTAAAACACTCGGGGTGTGGCGGGAATTGCTGCTGACTTTTAGGGTGCCTTCTTCCTCAGCAATGATTACCGTCACTGCTTCACTATATACATCGCCACCCAAGCTCACATAGAACCATCCTACATCGGTGGCTTCTTTCCCGTGCCAATCATTCATTGTTTCTCCAACTTCAATGGGATCAATTGCCCCCCAATCCATTGGGATTAGTGCCTCAAAATGTTCTTGCATTTGCTCTAAACTATTCTTTTTCCTGTATTCTTGTGTCGTCATTTCATATGCATCTGAATAATTGCGATTGGCCAATAATTTCGCAAATTGCATTGCAATTTCTTTAAAATTCGCATTATGTTTGGTTGTCATTGTTTCCTCCTCATTTAAGCGACCTATTATCAATATTCTGAGTATAAGCGCGAGTATTGATATGTTAAGTTTAATCATAGTTCTTTTTTTGAACCATTAACGAACAAGCTCAGCCGACCCGCGCACGGTACGACGCCTGCAATTCACTATGACCCTGGCCGCACTGGGGCGGCTGGAGCGACTTGTTAGCAAAATTACTCTGCAAATATCCTGCTAAACTTTGAGATAATCTCATTATGGAATCTTTCGTCACTAGCGTACTTGACAACCCAGGGAACGAAATGGTGCTTGCTGTTGCTGTATTTGTTTGCTTCGAGTATCGCTGAATCCCCCAAGTTGATTATCAGAGCACTGATAAAGTCTAAGTATAGAAAGAAACCGGCAGGAGTCTCGCTATCGAGATCATTCTTGCAATATGCGCCCGGGTCGTCGAGTGATTCGACGCTTCTGATCAGTATATTGACATCCGTTGAAGTAACAGACCTCGTGATTGATCTAAGCAGGTCGTCAGATACCGAATTCGATAAAAATTGTTTAAACGCTGAATCCAATTTTGCATTTAGGTTCATATCATATACTCCGCTTTGGCGTTGTTGGCTGTTATGTCACATCACGACCGAGAAATTGAACTTGGCGCTCACTTCGCTCGCCTTCTTCGCATATTCAATGCTCTCGGACAACTCCGCAATGACCACCTCATAGTCGTTCTTCATTACACCAAATCTCGGCTTCTCAGAACTGATTACAGCCAAGTAGGGTGCGCACCGTCTTTTTGGTGCGCACGCGGACAATGTGTCCAATACCCAAACCTACACCCACCCCGTGAAACCACGGCGGCAGGCAACGCAACCCATTATAGCTATAATGCCCGTGATTTGCTCACGCAAGCCAAGTAGGGCGCGCGCCATCTTTTCGGCGCACACGCGGGCAATGCCAACTTATTCGCGTTCGCGCCGCAAAAAGCCCGGTAGGGTGCGCGACATCTTTATCGTCGCGCACGCGGGATGATAGCACACTGCCGAGCCCGGTAGGG
>CAZOSP010000021.1:1515-18923 GCA_964582525.1 uncultured Thiomargarita sp.
TGCGCGACATCTTTTCGTCGCGCACGCGGGAAATTGGCATGGCATCAATTCGTTCACGTTCGCGCCACAAAAAGACGCGGCGCAAACCCTACAATTTCCGGTAGCCCGGTAGGGTGCGCGACATCTTTTCGTCGCGCACGCGGGAAATTGGCATGGCATCAATTCGTTCGCGTTCGCGCCGCGAAAACATGCGGCGCAAACCCTACAATTTCCGGTAGCTCGCGTAGCTTGGGCTGACGGTGACAGCAAACGCTTGCGGCGCAGCGGCAAGCAACCAAACACTGAAACACAAAAAATATCTGGACATTTCCATTCTCCTTAGGCTTTGTGGATTTCGGTTAAATCTACTAGGTTACTTAAAACTGACTTCTCTCACATCATCCCAACTTAAACCCGTCAACTCGCAAATTTCCTCAATACTAAAGCCTTTCTTACGCATTTTATGTGCAGTTTCAAGTGCTTTGCGTTTTTCGCCTTCCGCCAAGCCTTCTGCCTTGCCTTTTGCTTCACCCTCATCAAAAGCGGTATCGATTACATTGAACAAATCACGGTATTCTTTTAAGCTCTGTTCATATTCTTGGTATTCAGCTTCTGAATAATTGGCGATTTCTGCTTGCTCAAACAGCTTGGCAAAAATATTTTCTTGCAATTTTGTGGGTCTGTTGGTCAAATTTTCTAAGTTTTTTAACACATACAGGCATTTGTCAAAATGGGTTTGCAATTCTTCCTCGCTACCTCATTGGCACATTATAAGGATGCAGTGTGAAATGATGTTTCAAAGCACTTACTTGATTACTTTCAAATAAGATGGCTTTCTTTTGTAATTAGAGGATTTGCTAAAAACAGAAGGTAATTTGCTTGCAGTATAATTTAGCTTTTCCTCAAATGATCCAAAACAATGATCTGGTTTTGCTTTTTCACAAAAATCATTAATATACTTAACGGCATATAAAAGTGCGTCTTTTTGATCTTCATTCACAATCCGCAATTCTGGAATGTCATATTTTGGATTTTTAGGAATAATGGTGTACCACTTTTGAGTTATATCTTGTCCATCTTCTTCTAATTCACGATATTGCTCAAATGTTAATTCATAAAAAAATTCTTCTTTAGGTTCAAAACCCAAATTAAAAATAGCCTGAATTGCCGGTCCGACTCTAAAAAATATATCAAAAATCATAATATTAACCCTCTGTAATGAATTTGTCGCCTTGTTGATTTTCACTATAAATATCAAAAACCGCTTTGCGCGTATCAATGCTGCGTCCGAGTTGTTCGGGTGAAAGATAGCTTAAATCAACAATTTTTCCGGTTTCTTTCTTGAGCAGTTCATTCAAAAAATCCATTAAAATATCTTTATTGGGTTCAGTGCCAAAGAGTTTTTTGAAGCCGAAATCAGTGAATGGACTGATGTATTTGTCTTTAATGCGCATGATTTTTTCCTTGTCTGTCCAGCCCGGTAGTGTGCTTCGACATCTTTTCGTCAAAGCACACGAGATGATGGCACGCTGCCGAGCATTTGCGTTCGCGCCACAAAAAGACGTGGCGCAAACCCTAACTAGCAGGAGCAAGGTAGGATGCGGTGAGTCTTTTTGCGAACCGCATCATGTTTTGAAGTTCATCGCCGTTTGTGGGCTTTGGGTCTCTCGGCTTCGTTGAAGGTTTTTCCCAAGCGCCGCTTGAGAACTCTCACCTTGCCAGAGTCGCTGGACCGTTGTCGTACAGACCGCAACGCGGTCAAGATAGCATTCCCAAGTAGCACTTGGGAACGAGGGCTAAACTGGATGTAAGCGTTCACACCTCTCTGTAAAAACCTGACAGGTCTTGAAGACCTGTCAGGTTTTGCACGGGAGTTGAACGGTTACAACTGGATTAGCCAATTCCAGCATTTAACCAGCAAATTCTAAATCAAAGGCTTGTTCTATCAACTCGCGTTCTTGCTCTAAGTGGAATTTCAAATAGCCGACTGACGGTGAAGCTGAGGGTAAACGTCCGGCGTATTGTAAATCAATATGCGCGGGTAACTGCATGGTTTCGGAAAAACGGGCGCGAATGAAACGCCACGCGCCTTGATTTTTGGGTTCTTCTTGTACCCAGAACCATTGTTTAACATGTTGATATTTTTCAAATAAATGCACTAGGCTGGCGCGTGGGAAGGGGTATAGCTGCTCAATGCGCAAAATGGCGACATTGAACATTTGCTTTTTCTCTCGTGCTTCAACGAGTTTGTAATACACCTGTCCCGAACAGAGCAAAACACGTTCAATTTTGCTGAGGTCGCAGTCTTCGTGACATTCATCCAGCAGTAATTCAAATTTGCTGTCGGTGAGGTCTTGGATTTGTGAGATGGATTGCTTGTGCCGCAGCAGGCTTTTTGGTGTGAATACAATCAAAGGTTTGCGATAGGGGCGCAGCATCTGGCGGCGAATCAGGTGGAAAAATTGCGCCGGCGTGCTGGGAATGCAAACCTGCATGTTGTTTTCCGCGCACATTTGTAAATAACGCTCAAGCCGCGCTGAGGAGTGTTCCGGTCCTTGTCCGTCGTAGCCGTGCGGCAGGTACATGACTAAGCCGCATAGTCGCTGCCATTTGGCTTCGGAGGAGCTGATAAATTGGTCAATGACCACTTGCGCGCCGTTGGCAAAATCGCCAAATTGGGCTTCCCAAATAGTCAGGGTGTCGGGTTCTGAGGAGGCATAGCCAAACTCAAAGCCTAGCACGGCTTCTTCTGAGAGAAGCGAGTTGATGACCAAAAACGGAGCTTGGCGGGCGGCGATGTTTTGCAGCGGTAAATAGCGTCCGTTTTGGGCTTGATTGAAGAGTACCGCGTGGCGGTGCGCAAAAGTGCCGCGTGCGGAATCCTGCCCGGATAAACGCACCGGATAGCCGGAATCCAGTAAGCTGGCGTAGGCTAAAGTCTCGGCAAAACCCCAGTCCATGGGGATTTCACCGGCTGCCATTTTACGCCGATTGAACATGATTTTTTCTACTGTGCGGTGCAGGTAAAAATCATCAGGCCAAGTGGTTAGGCGCTGCGATAGACGTTGCAATAATTCTGTGCTGATGTGGGTTTCGGCTGCGACTGTCCAAGCTTGTCCAAGATACGCTTTCCAATCGACCATGTATTCAAAACGCTCAATTTTGCGCCGCGTGACGCGATCCCGTGCTTTTAGGGAGGCGCGGTATTGATGCGACATGGCTTCTGCGTCTTGTGGAGTCAGTACGCCTTCGGCGATGAGTTTCTCTGCGTAGAGAGTGGTTACGCTGGGGTGGTTTTTGATTTTTTGATACATCATTGGCTGGGTTGCCATGGGTTCATCCGTTTCGTTATGCCCATGTCGCCGATAGCTGATGAGGTCAATCACTACGTCCATGTTGTAACGCATCCGATATTCCAGTGCTAAATTGATGATATAAATCACTGCTTCGGGATCGTCGCCGTTGACATGGAAAATCGGCGCACGCACCATTTTCGCTACGTCCGTGCAGTATAGGGTTGAGCGCGAATCAAAGGGATCGCTGGTGGTGAAGCCGATTTGGTTGTTGACCACTATGTGCAGCGTGCCGCCGGTTTTATAGCCGCGGGTTTGTGACAGGTTGAGGGTTTCCATCACCACGCCCTGCCCAGAAAACGCCGCGTCGCCGTGAATTAAAATGGGTACGACTTGATTGCGCTCGTTGTCATGTCGCCGCTCTTGGCGGGCGCGCACTGAGCCTTCCACTACCGGATTAATGATTTCTAAATGCGAGGGATTGAACGCCAGTGCCAAATGCAGCGTGCCGCCGGGGGTCATTACGTCAGAGGAGTAGCCCTGATGGTATTTGACATCACCGGAGCTACGCTTGATGTCAACATCAACTTTGCCTTCAAATTCAGAGAATAACTCGCGGGTAGTTTTACCCATAATGTTGACCAGCACATTTAAGCGTCCGCGATGCGCCATGCCGATAACCACTTCCTTCACACCCTGCCGTCCAGCATTTTGTATCACTTCATCAAGCAACGGAATGAGGCTTTCGCTGCCTTCCAGAGAAAAGCGTTTTTGTCCAACGTATTGGGTGTGCAGATAGTGTTCAAGCTCTTGTGCAGCCGTCAGGCGTTCCATAATTTGCAGCTTGCACTCGGTATCAAAATCCGCTGCAGGCTTTGACAAGTCACGCTCTAAACGCTCTTGCAACCAGCGTTTTTTGCGCGTTTCTGTCAGGTGCATGTATTCCGCCCCAATAGTGCCGCAATAAATCCGTTGTAGTGCTTGTAATATCTCGCGCAGCGTGGCACTACGATTGGGAAAAGCGAAAAATGACCCGACGCTAAACAGCGTGTCTAAATCTGCATCAGTCAGCCCCTGAAAACTCGGATCGAGATCGCGGATGTCTTTTTTCTCACGTAGTTGTAGCGGATCAATGTGAGCAATTTCATGTCCGCGCACCCGGTAGTAATTAATCAAGCGCAGCACCGCATTTTGTTTTTCTAGCATGGCGGTCATGCCAAACGGAACAGCCGTGAGCGGCGGCGCACCAGCGGCAGCGGGCTGTGCGCCAGCGTGCGGCAGGGTTTCATCGGCTGCCACAGGGGCTTGTTGAAAACGCTGCACTATCGGCGTGTGCGCTACATCCTGCCAGGCTTCACCCGCTTGTAAAGTGGCAAAATAATCACGCCACTCGGCACTAACGCTGTGGGGATTTTGCAAATAGGCTTCGTACAAGCCATCGAGAAAAGCGGCGTTATAAAGATAAGAATTGTCTTGCATTATGTATCCCCCAAATAATACGGTTAGTTTGATGCGGCAGATTTCAGGCTTAAAAAGACCCGCGTGCCTGCTAAGGCATGATCGCAGAATATACTCATAGCTGCTAGAAAGTGCATTTTTTGCCTTATCAATTTTCATCTAAAACTTGAATTTCAAGCACTTAAAAACATCCTAAGCTTCAGGTTTCAGGTGCGCAGTATAATGTTTGAAAGTACGCGGGCGTAAACCCGCTAGACTTTCAAAACCTAGTGAATTTGAGTTTCGGGTATTATTCAATGCCCGTAACTATATCAGATGCCTATGCCAACTTTTTAGTTTTTCGTATCAGGATGTTATGAGAAAACAGCGTAACTTCTCAATACCTCATAGCGTAACCGTTCAGACCCCCACCACTAAACCTGACAGGTCTTCTTAAGCACTTTGTCCGATGCCCATAAGAGGTTTGCCTATTGCAAAAACACGCTATTTTTCCCATACTCCTACTCGCCAAATGGCAAAAATCTGAGCAATTTGAAAAATTTTGTTCAGATTTATCAACTCACGTTACGCGATCAGTGGTTTTTGCGGCGAAACATCGCTTGACGCGGAACATGCGTAACGTCAGTTATTAAAAATCCCCTATTCATTATTTTAATCAGGCAATTTAGGAGTTTCTTATGTTTAAACCTACAGTTGGTATTGCTACTTTGCTCATGCTGAGTATAGCTTCGTTGGCTTTTGCTGGTGCAGATTGTCCAAATGTCTCTAAAGACAAGTGGTTGTCTGAATTAGAGATGCAAAAGAAAATTGTAAATGACTATGGTTTTGTCATTCACAAATTCAAAATTGACGACAATTGCTACGAAATTTACGGCGCAGCCCCAAAGCCCGATGACGCTAGCCAATGGGCAAAAATTGAAGTTTATTTTGACCCTGTCACGGGGCAAATCGTCAAGCAAAGAATGAAGGACTAGCTTGATCATGTCCGCTCCCCAAGAAATCCCTGTTTGGGACATCCTAGTAAGACTATTTCACTGGTCAGTCGTTATATTGTTTTTCCTCACTTTTTTTATTTTAGAGGATGGTGGACGCTTACACGAATGGGCAGGATATGGAATAGGAGGATTATTGTTATTGCGCTTAATTTGGGGATTTATAGGGACTCAAAATGCACGGTTTAGTCATTTTTTCCCAACACCTCAACGCATTCGTCATCATTTGTGGGCAGTGCGTAATCGCAAGCTTGACCCCACAGAAGGGCATAATCCTATCGGGGCATTGATGATTTTCTTGTTGCTGTTCCTGCTGGGTCTAACAGTAGTCAGTGGTTGGATGCTGACTTTAGACGCATTTTGGGGAGAGGAATGGGTCGAAGAGCTACACGAAATTGTCGCTAATGTGAACTTATTAGCAATCATCATCCATGTTAGCGCGGTCATTATTATGCAAAAAGTGCTAGGTATCGCACTGATTCGCCCCATGATTACCGGTAAACGACGGATTTAGTTATATGCCCGCCTAAAACCTGAATCTCGGGATTTTAATTAAGTGCTTAAAACCCCGGTGTTTGCAGCAAACTTAATAAAGCAAAAAATACAGTTTCTAGGTATGAGTATAAACACTTAGAATCAGTCGCTTTTGCATAAAATTAATTCTACATCTTCAAAGTAACTCTCGGTTCTGTACAAAAACCTGACAAGTTTTAAAGTAACCGTTCAGATACTCTAGTAAACCTTGCAGGTTTTGAAAGCTTGCAAGGTTTTTGATAGGGGCTAGAACGCTTACGTTTTAAAAATTTGTCAGATTTAAGCGGGGCTGGACGCTTACGTTTTAGAATAGGCTCAATAATTCATAAATATGAAATATTCTCTCATTGAAAATAGACTTTTTGGTTCATTTCATACACGATTTTGGCTTGAATTTTTTGGCAATTCAGTACATTTTGCGTTGGCTAATTTTTTATTTGAAATTGTATTAAAAGGTGCTGGCTATCTGCACAGCCCAGACCCCTACGCACTTTTAATCGGTAGCATCCTACAAAGTTATTGGTTAGTGCGCTGGCAAGATACCTTGCATCCCAGACGTTTTTTAGGAAACTTAATTGGACCAATAACTTATACCATCATTGAAATGTCAATTGAAGGTTCTGCGGGTTTTTTTGACAGCACTAACCATTTAGCGTACTGGTTGTTTAGCATTTCAATTGGTCTATTACAACAACTACGACTATGCACATCCGAGCGTTTTTCTGCTTTTTTTATTGTCATTGAAAGCATTGTTCGTACATTTATTTTACTAACCATGTATGCTTTATTTGAAACGCACAACGCCTATCTTCACGAACAACACAGCAATTTAGTGATATCCTTTCTGAGTGATGATAGCCATCAATTCATTACATTGTATATTATTTCTTTAGGTTTTGTTATTGGATTATCTAATTGGACAGCCGAACGCCACTTAAATATGTTAAAAACAACATCAAATCAACTTCATAAATATTCTCAGTGGTTATTAGGGCAACATTTACTCGAACAATCTTTCATTAACCCATCGGCATTAAGTCTCAAACAAGTTAAGCGTTTTATTTTATTTATGGATATTCGCGGTTTTACCCGTTGGAGCGAAATCCAACATCCTCAAAACGTAGCTGATTTACTGAATAAATACTATAAAATATCTGAACAGGTATTGTCTTGTCATCCTATTATTAAATTCAAATTATCAGCTGACGAAATCATGGCAGTATTTCCCAGTGCCGAGTCCGCAGTTCAAGCGGCTATTCAATTATCGAAAGAAATTGACGCGCTACTGGTGAAAGAATCTCTGGGCGCTGGCGTTGGTTTGCATGGTGGATTATTAGTTGAAGGTTTATTTGGAAGCACAGGAATTATGTTTTACGACGTGATTGGTGATACGGTAAATACTACTAAGCGCATTGAAGGTGCTGCACAAGCAGGTGAAATACTTATGTCAGACTATTTTTATGAGATAGTGCAAAACATTATTACAACTCACTCCAAAAAAGAAATTACAATGAAAGGGAAAAAAGATTTATTACTGGTTTATTCAATTAAAAATTAAAATCCTCTTATGCTCATAGCCGCCAGAAACTGCATTTTTTGCGTTATCAATTTCCATCTAAATGCTTGGATTTAAAGCACTTAAAAACATCCCAAGCTTCAGGTTTCAGGCGGGGGGCAGTATAAACAGCGTACTTGGATATTATTCCAAAAAATCTTCAAAAAACCATGCGGCAAGAGCATATCGTCCATTAATTCCTGATTTACGATAAACAGAAGTCGCTTGTTGCCTAACCGTTTTTTCTTTAGTGGCTCGCAAAAAAGCAATTTCTTCAAAACTTAACCCTTTTAATAATAACATCGCCACTTCTTTCTCGCTGCTGCTTAAATTCCAATGAGTAAATTGTTCTTGAATAACTTCCGCATATTGACGGCTGGCTTGCCTCACTTTTTCATGTACTTCATCCAAATGAATACGGGTTATTGTTAATTGTTGATGTAATTGTTCAATTTGTCGTTGCCGTTGCCATACTTCACGTATTAAAAAGATGATCCCGAACATTGAGATTAATATAACTCCTAGTTCTAAACCAAGGTGAAATAAGCTGTGATCATAATCATAAACATCATTATAAAATTCATAAATATTTAATGATACAATCATCAGTAATAGCATAATAAAAGATTTTTCTTTCATGGTTTATTTTCCTCGTTTTTTTCCCTTGTTCCAATGCTCTGTGGAAACCAAAAAACTCATCCAAATTTAATTACGGTGACAGTTTGCTAAATAAACTATTTTTAGCCGTAAATCACGATAACCGTTTACTAATTATACTAAACTATAAAGCAAGACGATGTCGTTTTCCTCTGTTATCACGATGCTCAGGTGATTTATCTAATCCTTCGATCAAATGACTAAGGGGGGAGCGCGGATACGCTTCGCTTAATTCGCCACTGTAAATGGTCGCCTACGCCCCAAAATGCTCGCGCCATGATTCCGACGACCTCGGCGCGAGCAAATACTCACAACCTTATGTGTTTTTTTTCTACTTAAACACTTTATAATAAGGTCCTAGTATTTTTTTCAACCCCACTACACCTTTGTCATTTTTGAGGTTTTCTTTTATGCAAGCAGAGTTGCAAACACCTGAAGTTGCACAAAATCAGGAAAAATTAGGCGCGGATTCGCGTCGCCGTTTTATCGCCAACCTAGAGCCTTCGCGTCGCGGCTTTGTCACCAATTATCCCAACTTCCAGCATTGGAAAAAAGTTCAACCGGAACAAGTGCAACCGGTCGCGCCCTTGAATATTTATGTGCATATCCCGTTTTGCGCTCAACAATGTTCTTATTGCTACTATCGTACTGTGACCGGTGGTCGTAAATCAGAAATGGATGCTTATGTGGATGCGCTGTGCAAGGAAATCGAAATGTCTTCGGATCGCTTTGCGTTGCGTGAACGCCCAATCAGTTCGATTTATTTTGGCGGCGGTACGCCTACCTTGCTAGATGGTCAAAATCTGGCAAAAATCACCAATACGCTCCATAAATATTTCAAGCTCGATAATGACAAAATGCCGGAATTTACCATTGAAGGCGAACCGGTCACGGTGATTAAGAAAAAAGCCGATATACTCAAAGAGCTGGGGGCAAATCGCATCAGTATGGGCGTACAGTCGCTGCATGACGATGTTTTGAAGCTGTCTAACCGTCAAGATACGGAAGAAAAAGTCACCCGTGCGATTAATTTTGCGCAAGAGACGGGCGCGGCAGTGAACATCGATCTGATGAGCGGTTTAGCGGGCGACAGTCTGGATAAGTGGCAATACACGGTTAAACAAGCACTGGCAACCGGGGTGGAAAGCATCACTGTGTATAAAACTGAAATCTATGCGAATACGCAATATTTCAAAGACTTGCGCAACGATAAAATCAGCCTCCCGACGGATGAAGAAGAAATCGAATTCATGCGTCATGCGATGGAAAAATTTGAGCAAGCCAATTATCTGCCTTGGTGCTTTTTTACCTTTACCAAAGACGGCAAATATCAACATGTCCACGCCACGCGCATTTGGGAAGGCGAAGACTATTTTCCTTTTGGTGTTTCTGCCTTTGGGCGTTTGGGGTCGTTTGTGTTCCAGAACTCCAACGAAGTAAAAAACTATGTAGAAGCCATTGACAAAAGCGAAACGCCGATTATTCGCGGTCATCGTATGACTGCTTTAGATGAAATCGTGCGCGATGTATTGCTAGGCATTAAGCTGAACTTCTTAGATTATCAATATTTCCATGATAAATATGGTTTTAACTTAGAAGCTCTGTGCGGTAAAGAAATTGATGCTTTAATCAGCAAAGGCTATGTTGAACGCAAAAATAATCAACTGTGGTTGACCCATGAAGGCATGGTGCAGGGTGATTACAGCGGTAAATACCTGGCGCGGGCATTGATTGATCAATACGCGGTTTAGGCATAGCGTTGCTGCGCTGAGAAACATCTTCCCTCCTATAAAAACGGGGGGAGATAGTGAGGTATTTCGAGAAAGAAAAAAGGCAGGAGGTTAAGTGATGAAATTTGCAGGATGAGATGAAACAACGGCTTTAAAGTAAGCAACCGTCAATCGCCCAACGCTCTACTTCTTCCATTTCACAAGCTTGTTCATAGCCGGCAAAAAAACCTTTTTCCCAGCATTTTGTCGCGTCTTCGCCGCCGCCGTAGAGATTCATGGGGTCGGGCATTCCCGCATCTTCCATGCCGCCATTTAATTCAACATAACTTAATCCCGCCTCATAACCACTGCGGAAATGTATATTATCGTCTTCGTACATTGTATATCTCCTATAAAAACAGGTTAGGTATTCCCACGCCAGCGCGTGGCTGGAGTGGCTAAGCAGAAGCTTAGGCACTCCCATGCGCGGGGGAGTGTATCTTACAAATCTTACAAATCTCTTACGCTAGCGTTATTTACTGGCATCCAAACGCACGTTGCGCATCTTCTTGATGTATTTTTAATTGTCCGTTGCGCAGCATGACGCGCCGCCCGTCGGCGGCGATGTTGCTGCTGCTGGTGGTGGGATATAAACAGCGCGGATAGCTGGTGGACGCGGGGGCTTGTTCGACATTAAGCTGCCACGCGGTTTTGCCATCATTGAGGGCGATGACAAGATGCCCTTGCGGATGCCAAGTGGCTTGTGCCGGTGCGTCAATTTTGAGGCTGTAGCCATCAACCGCGAGCAAATCTCTAGCTTGTAAAAAATTAATTTCGATTTCGCCGCAGTTACGGTTAAAAAGTTGTGCGAGTATTTGCCCATCGGGTGAAGGCAGCACGGCATTTTGTATCAAGGGTAACGCACCTGTCGCTTGCGGACACAGATCGGCGGGACTGCTGCGGATTTCCATCACAGTGATTTCATTGCCGTCCAGCGTAATGCGATCAAAACGTGAGCGTTGCCCCTCTAAAAACGCTTCTGCGATGACATAATCAGGGTTTTGCATGTAATAAAGCTGGCGAATTTGCTCGCTGCGCACGTCAGTGACTTGGCGGTTGTCTGAGCCGTCGGGTTTGCGCACAAACATTTGAAATTGGTGGCGGTCGGCATTGGTAGGGTCGATAATCGCTTGTACTACGGCAATTTCGCTGTCGTCTTCAGACCACACGGCTTGTTCCGGTGGATAGTCGATTTTGCTTGGGCTAAGACTACAGGCGGATAGCAGTAAGCTGGATAAAGCCAATAATAATAAGGGTTTCATGTTTGTTCCTTGTTCCTTGCGTGAGCGACTAACTTGACGTTAATTTGATTTTATCTTCGGTGCCATTGCGTAAGTTTTTGATATTACTGCGATGTCGCCAAATTAGCAAAGCACTCATGGCGATGGCAAGCAGTACAAAAAAAGGCTGTTTGGTAAATATCAACATGAGAATGGGCGCGGCTAGGGCGGCGGTGAGGGCGGATAGCGAGGAATAGCGCAGCACAACAGCCACGCCAAGCCAAATCAGTAATAACAAAATACCCACCAGCCAATGCAGCGCGGTGAGTACGCCAAATGCGGTGGCTACGCCTTTGCCACCTTTGAATTGGAAAAACAGCGGATAAAGGTGTCCAAGAAAAGCGGCAAGCGCGGCGGCACTGATGACCCACGGCAGCGGCATGAATATTTTTGCCAATAAAACCGGAATGACACCTTTGGAAATGTCCAGCAGCAAGGTGATGAGAGCGGCTTTTTTGCTGCCATGACGTAGCACGTTGGTTGCCCCCGGATTGCCGGAGCCAAAGCTGCGCGGATCCGGTAGGTCAAATACACGGCAGACCAGCACGGCGGAGGAAATCGAACCGATCAGATAAGCGGCAAGGATAAGAAGTAGGGCGGTGAGCATAATTAAGTCCTTAAAACAGTTGGTCAGTTGAACCGGTTACGGCATTTTGTTCAATGCCATAAAAGGATTCGGGTTGAGGTTGCGCATAGCGAATAGGAACGCTGTTTTTGTGAAAATACTCGGTCATGGCGTTGTCTTGCCCGCTGTATGCCAATAAGCCGCTGTCCGGATCAATGTGGGTTTTGACAATATCGGCAGGCATCGGCATATTTTGTTCGGGCATGTCTTTGAGGGCTTCCTGCATATAGTTGATCCACATCGGCAATGCCGCGCTGCCGCCGGTTTCACTGCCCATCACTGTGCGCCCTAGCGAGCGCGGTTGATCAAAACCCAGCCAAGCGGTGGTGGCTATTGCATGATTGTAACCGGAAAACCAGGCATCGCGCTGCTCGTTGGTAGTGCCCGTTTTGCCCGCTAAGTCGTTGCGTTTAAGGCGTTTGGCGCGTTGCGCTGTGCCTTCTTGTATGACGCTTTTAAGAATCGACGTCATTAGCCAAGCATTTTGCGCAGTAATGACTCTGGGCGCGTACTGGGGAGTCTTTGTGTCGCTCTCGTGAGCAGTAAAAATGGGCGAATAAGGCACTGTTTCTTGGATGGTTTCGGGTAAAAGTTTGGCGCGTTCATGCTCTTCTAGCAAAGCGGCTAAACCAGCGAGGTCTAAATTCTCGTCTTCGCTTTCTCGATGCAAGGGCGGCGTAAGCGGTAAATTGCAGCGATAACACACCGTTTTGGGATTCGCACGGTAAATCACATTACCATGATAATCTTCAATGCGTTCAATAAAATAAGGCTCAACACGATAGCCGCCGTTGGAAAATACCGCAAAGCCGCTGGCGATTTGTAGCGGCGTGAGTTCCGGCGTACCTAAAGATAAGGTGAGATTAGGCGGCAGTTCATCGGCGCGAAAACCAAAGCGGGTCACATAAGCGAGGGTTTTTTTCACCCCCATGTCCTGCATCAAGCGCACTGACACCAGATTTTTAGATTTTGCCAAGGCTTTGCGCAGGCGAATAGGTCCTTGAAACTGATGCCCGTAATTTTCAGGTCGCCAAGTTTTTCGTCCATAATGAAACACCACCGGCGCATCATTAATAATGCTGGCGGGGGTGTAGCCATGCTCAAGCGCGGCGGAATAGATAAAAGGCTTGAAATTAGAACCGGGCTGACGTTTTGCCTGAATGGCGCGATTAAATGTGCTGTCATGGTAATTAAAACCGCCGGCTAAGGCGATAATCGCGCCGGTTTTTGAATCCAAAGAAACCAACGCGCCAGCGACTTGAGGAATTTGGCTTAAACGCCATTTTTGTGGTTTTTTAGGCGCTGCTTCGTCCTCCGCAAGTGTCGCTATTGCCGCTTGTGTCGCGCCTGTCACCGCCTCTTGCGAAGTTTCTGTCGCCTCTGCCGCGTTTTCAATAGGCTGAATCATCACAACATCGCCCAATGCCAACACATCAGAAGCCTGCTTAGGCAGATGGGTTTGGCGGGTATCGCTGATATAACGCCGCGCCCAAGACAAACCACTCCAATCTAACACAATCGGCTCGCCTTCTTTGCTCAACACCAATGCAGATTTTTCTTCTATGGCAACGACTAAGGCGGGCTGCAAATCCACATACGACTGATAATTTTCTAAGGCACTGAGCCATAAATCTTTTTGTGTCATTGGCATCTCATATTCGGCAGTGGGAGTGGCTGACTTCCAAGTCAGCCGAACGTCGCCCGCGGCGGCGTGGCTAAGCGGGAGCTTAGCCACGCCCGGCATCGCTTCAGTCAGTTGTAAATGGGCTAAATCCACCTGTCCGACAGCCCCACGATAACCATGCCGATGATCATAATCTTGCACTGCCTTACGCAACGCCGCCTGCGCCGCGCTTTGCAAGCGCGTATTGATGCTGGTATAAACCTTGTAGCCCCCGCTATAAACATCATCGGGATAATTTTCCTGCATATAGATACGCACCATTTCAGCGATATAGGGCGCGTCAAAATCCCGCGAAAAAGTATAACGCTGCGCCGTCACTGGCTCTTCTTTCGCCACCAAATAGGCGGCTTCTTCAATATCTCCTAATTCATACATCCGTTGCAAAACATAGTTGCGGCGAATTAAAGCGCGTTGAGGATTGCTAATAGGATTATAAGTCGAAGGGGCTTTTGGCAAACCGGCGAGCATGGCATATTGCGCCAAAGTCAACGCCTGCAAAGGTTGTCCGTAATACACCTGCGCCGCCGCCGCCATGCCATAAGAACGATGACCGAGAAAAATTTTATTCAAATAAAGACGCAAAATTTCGTCTTTATCCAATTCTTTCTCGATCTGTATAGCGGTCAAAATTTCTTTAAATTTGCGCTCAAAGGTTTTCGCCGAGCCAATTTTTTCATCATAAATATTCCGCGCTAACTGCATGGTAATGGTACTCGCACCCTGCTCCTTGCGTGCGGTTTTCAAGAAGTGTATTCCAGCTCGCGCAATCCCCTTAAGGTCCACGCCAAAATGCTCATAAAAACGCGCATCCTCAGCCGCCAACACCGCCTTCACCAACAATGGCGGAATATCCTCGCGTGCCAATGGCGTGCGCCGTTCTTCGCCAAACTCAGCAAGCGCGGCATTGTCCTGTGTATAAATGCGCAGCGGCACCTGCAAACGAATATCTCGAATGCTATCCGTCTCAGGCAATTCAGGAATGATGTTGTTTTGCAAGTAAAACCAAGCAGCAACGACAATCGTGACCAACAGCAGGCTAAAATAAAACAGCAAACGCAGGGTGTAGTGGAAAAAATCACGGATACTCATAATGGAAGATTCTGTATAGGTTATGTAAGGGTTTGGTGTGTGAAACGGGAAATTATAGCAAATGTCCCTTAAGTCTGCATTTTTTAGATGCCTAAAATAACACTTAACATGATGATATTAAAGTTTTTATACGCAATCATCTGATTTTCTTACAGCGCTTCCCGACACCTTTAACCCTAGGTACGCTGAAATCGGGCTAATCACAAAATATTCATGCAAAACTATGGCGTAAATTTTTATATTGATCTATAGTTACGCCAAAAGCTTAATGTAAAACCGCATAAAAAACCTGTAACAACATGTTTTGAGAGGAAAAAAGGTGGAATTTCCCAGCCTTTTAGGCAGCAAACAAGTCCCCTTAGTGGGCATTGATATTAGCTCCACAGCCATCAAGCTGCTGGAACTGAGCCGCGTAGGTAAAGGCGGCAAAAGCTATCGCGTGGAAACCTACGCAGTAGAACCGCTACCGGCTAATGTCGTTGAAGATAAAAATATCAAAGACGTTGAAGCGGTTGGCGAAGCCCTGAAACGTGCGATAAAGCGCAGCCGCATTAAATCTACTCAAGCCGCTATTGCGGTTGCCGGGGCTGCTGTTATCACTAAAATCATTCAAATGCAGGCGGGTTTAACCGATGCCGATATAGAAGCATCCATTGAAATTGAAGCCGGGCAATATATTCCCTATCCAATGGATGAAGTCAGTCTCGATTTTGAAGTCATCGGACCCAGCGAAAACAACCCGGAAGAAGAAGCGGATATATTATTAGCCGCGTCTAAAAATGACATTATTGATGAACGGATTGCCGTCATTGACATTGCCGGATTAAAAGCACGAGTGGTTGACATAGAAACCTTTGCTTTAGAAAATGCCTTTACATTACTGGCACAAAATGATCCCGAAATTGATAGCAACGACATTATTGCCCTAGTAGATGTAGGCGCGACTACAACCAGCTTTAGCGTATTAAATGAACTCAAAATTATCTATACACGAGAACAAGCCTTTGGCGGCAATCAACTGACTGAGCAAATTCAACACCGCTACGGCTTAAGTTATGAAGAAGCATCAATGGCAAAACGTCTAGGGCAGCTTCCTGAAGACTATGAAACAGAATTATTAGAACCTTTCAAAGAAGCTATGGCACAAGAAATTAGCCGCGCCGTACAATACTATTATTCTTCCAGTGCTTCGGGCAATATTGCGCATACCGTGATTGCTGGTGGCTGCGCTTCAATTCCGGGCATCATAGAACAAATTACCAACAAAATCGGCGGTCATGTCACCCTAGCCAATCCGTTTGCCAGCATGTCAGTATCCTCTAAAGTCAATAAAAAAGGCTTAATGAACGATGCGCCGGCTTTAATGATTGCTTGCGGTTTAGCATTACGCAGTTTTGACCCGCCTAAGTAATTAAAACACAGGATAAGTCATGGCACATATTAATCTATTACCTTGGCGTGAAACACTCAAAAAAGAACGTGAAATACGTTTCTTTATGTTTGCAGCTATTGGGCTTATCATCAGTGGGCTGATTTTTTTAGCCGTTTATATTTATATAGGAATGCTGATTGATTACCAACAATCCCGCAATGATTATTTAAAAGAGCAAATTAAACTCGCAAAAGCAAAAATCACAAAAATAGAAGAACTTGAATCCGAAAAAGCCAACGTAGAAAAACGCATTAAAGTGATTGAAAAATTGCAATTAAGCCGTCCAGAAGCGGTTTATATGTTTAATGAAGTCTGCAAAATTCCGGATGGCGTTTATTATCGTGATGTACAGCAAAAAGGCTACGATATTACGCTCTCAGGGGAAGCACAATCCCCAGCACGGGTATCTAGTTTAATGGACAATTTAGCCAATTCTCCTTGGTTGCGTAGCCCTGATTTGAAATTAGTCCAAGAAATTAATAAAGATGAAAAGAAACGAGAATTTCAGCTAAGTGTGCAACAAATTTCTCCCGAAGAAGCAGAAGAAATCAAAAAGAAAGAGCAAGATAATCAAAGTAAACGCTGAGGTTGACCATGAATTTAGACGAATTTCAAAATCTCGATCCGCAGAATTACGGCAATTGGCCCGTGCCGGTCAAAGCCGTGATTATTTTATTGGTGTGCCTCGTCGTGCTTGGAGCAGGTTATTGGTTTATCACACAAGAACAAATTAATGAACTTAAAAAATTAGAGCAAGAAGAAATTACCTTAAAAACAGATTTTGATCGCGACCAAAGAAAAGCCAACTCACTTGAGCAACTGAAAGAGCAACTTAACTCTATTCGAGAAATTTTTACTGAATTACTGCGTCGCCTACCTACAGAAACAGAAGTGGCTGATTTATTACGTGATATTTCTCTAGCCGCGCAAGCCAATGGCTTGGATGTTGAATTGTTTAGACTACAGAAAGAACGTGCAGGTAAACAATTTTATAAAGAATTACCGATTGATTTACGCTTAACCGGCACTTATGCAGCACTCGGTAACTTTGTGTCTGATGT
>CAZOSP010000021.1:19023-20425 GCA_964582525.1 uncultured Thiomargarita sp.
CTTATTCAAGAGCCACAGAAAAAACATATAATACACAGAGTTAAAGTCAATGATCGATTGGGCGAAAACTACGGCAAAATTGTTTCTATTACGGAGCGACAAATTGATGTTTTGGAAATGCTGCCTATCGAAGATGAAAGTGGGGCTTGTTTTCGAGAGGAAATGAGAAAAATCGATATTACTGATGCGAATAAAAGTAAGCCGTAATGACCAACAAAACAATGTCCGACTGTCAGTAAGCGTTCACACTCCTCTCGAAAACCTGTCAGGTCTAGCGGGGCTTGAAAGCATATAAAAAACAGTGCTTATGGTTTAATGTGATTTTTTAGTTTGATGATGCAAGCTGCGTTAATAGGGGTAACCAATGAATATTCAAAAGTATATGCTTCAATCTTTAGTGATGCTATTGGTAGCATTACTTCAGCACAACAGTTGGGCAGAAACGCCTAAATTGATCGGGATCAATTATTCTGTATTACCCGGTAACTTGATAGAGTTATCTTTAGATTTTAATACCACTATTTCTGTACCGCCGCATTTTCCAATTAACAATCCGGCTCGCATTGTACTGGATTTTGCGGGTGTACAATTAGCCACGAAAAAGCGCCATCCCGTAGGCGTAGGCGTGGTTGATGCGGTGGATGTTGTGGAAGCTAATCAGCGTACCCGTGTGGTATTGAATTTAGTGAGAAGCGTGCCTTATGAAATTTTTACCTTAGATCGGCGTTTGATCATTTCAGTAGGGACGCAAGCAGAACAAACTCAAGCACCAACACTTGTGACTGAAGCCAATCCGTCCGCGCCACAGACTATCCCCGCCAGCACACCATTTGATACATCGACTTTGTATGCGACTCCACGGATTGACAATATTGATTTCCGCCGCACAGAAGAAGGGGGCGGGCGCGTAGTGATTACGCTATCAGTAGAAAATACGGTGGTTAATATGGAGCAACAAGGTGGCAATATTGAACTTTATTTTAGAAATGTTGAACTACCCGAAGCTTTGGATAGAACCTTGGATGTGACTGATTTTGCGACACCTGTGATCAGTATTGATACGCGGCAAAGCCGTACTGTTCGTGACGTACTGATGTCGATTAAAACCAGCGGTTCATTTGAACATTTCAGTTATCAAACCAACAATCAGTATTTCTTAGAAATTACGCAAAAAGTACAGCAACCGGGCGATAAACTGGATATTAGTAAAAAACAATACAAAGGACAAAAGGTTTCTTTTAATTTTAGCAACATTAATGTTGGCTCAATTTTGTCATTACTAGCAGAATTGCAGGAAAAAAACATTGTTGTGCCTAATACGGTCAAAGACAAAACCATTTCTTTACGCTTAAAGAATGTTCCCATTGATCAAGCGTGGGATATTATTCTGCATTCTAATAAC
>CAZOSP010000021.1:20525-38193 GCA_964582525.1 uncultured Thiomargarita sp.
ACTATTTCTGTTGATCCGCGTACCAATACCTTGTTAATTCAAGATACGGCTGAACGCTTAGACGAAATTCGCGGCGTTATTCAACAATTAGATAAACCCGTGCGTCAGGTGTTGATTGAAGCGCGTGTGGTGATTGCCAATGATAGTTTTGCCAAAGATTTGGGGATTGCATTTGGGCAGAGCACTAACGCACGTTTTGGTCCTGACCTTGAGTTTGGCATGATTACGGGGGGGTATGGTTATCCTTCAGGCACTGCTAGCCCTTCTATTGGTCCCATTGTGAGCTTACCCGCTAATCCTGCTGATGGTATCCCTGCGCTTTTTGGTTTAGCGGTAGGCAAAGTCGGCACTTATTTGTTACAACTCGAATTAAGTGCTTTACAAAGCGAAGGACGCGGACAAATTATTTCCAGTCCACGTCTTATTACTTCCAATCAAAACGAAGCAACAGTCAGTCAGGGAGTTGAAGTTGCCGTAGCTGGTGTTGCCGCCGTCAATCAAGCTGCCGCGCCTGTTTTCAAAGAAGCTTTGCTAGAGCTTAAGGTGAAACCACAAATTACCCCCGATAATCGGATTTTAATGGAACTTTCAGTGACCAAAGATAATCCTGTACCTGGTGAAACTGCGGGTAATTTTGAGAAGCGCAAATTAGAAACACAAGTGTTGGTGAATAACGGGGAAACCATAGTGCTAGGTGGCGTTTATGAACGAACCCAGTCACAAGCTGTCAAGCGTGTGCCTTTCTTTGGTAATTTACCAGTTATTGGCGGTTTGTTCCGCAATCAACAAATCATTAATGCTAAACAAGAATTGTTAATCTTTGTCACCCCGAAAATTTTGCAAGATGATGGTTCTTAAAACAATTACACCTATTTTCTTTTATGAGGAACGTGCTATGTGGCAACAATACACCTTAAAATGGCTATGGCTTTCATTATTTCTACTGATTTCAGGATGCAGCGGCGGCGGTGCTTTTGACACCGAAGCGGTGGACCCCGGTGCGGCAGGTGGCGGTACGGGCGATCCGATTGACACCGCACGCAATGGTACGCTGTCTATCATAGCACCCGCCATTGTGCCATTTGGCGTTGCTGATGCAACGATTAAAGTCTCAGTACGCGATGCCAATAGCATCCCGATGGCAGATGTTCCGTTAATTGTATCGGCTATCTCAGATATAGGCGTAGCTTCGGTCAATAACAGCGCGCCCAGAACAGATGGCGCGGGCAATGCGGAAATCCTAGTGTCTGCCGATCAAGGCGCGGTGAATGTCACCATTGGCGCGGGTACTACACAGGATAATCTGAACTTAACCGGTGATACCCATTTTACCATCCACTTTGGAGTTAATATTGGTGAAACTATTGTTATTAATAATCCGCAACCGGCTACCGGCGATTTGCCTATTACCGTGCAGGTGCGCGTGCAAAACAGTCGAGGCGTCCCTTTAGCCGACATTCCTGCTACGCTAAAATTTGAAAGTAATTCTCCCGCAGTCATGCAGAGCGCGCCAACTGGCACTGATGCAAACGGGCTATTCAGTGTTGAAGTGGTTAGCTCTGTCGCTGGCTTTACCACCGTAGTGCCTTTAATCGGCAATGTCCAAGCGCAGCCTGTCACTTTAGAATTTACCGCAACAAGCAGCGGTAACCCACAAAGCCCCGCCATGCTAGATGTAATTGCGGTCAACAATCTCGCGCTGCCCGACGGCACTAGCCCTATCGAACTGATTGCCATTGCGCGAGACGCAGCAGGCATCCCGATTAAAAATGTCGATATTACGATTAATAGCAGTTCAAGCACGGCAGTCGTTGATCCCTTGTTGGGCAACACCGGCGAAGAAGCTAAATTGAATTTTTCCGTCACCAACACAGTCGAAGAGTCGGTGTTTTTGACTATCCGTGCCGGACAAGGCAGCGGACAAATCACCGTCACCAAAGGCATCCTGTTTCGCTCCGACCAAGTCAGTAACACCATTGGGCAAATCAGCGTTGAGGTCAGTGGCAATACGCCCGGCACATTGGCTAACGGCACAGATGCCGCCGTGGTCACCGTCACAGTGCGCGATAGCACGAATTCACCTATCGAAGGCGTACCCGTTGATTTTATTAAACAAATCTCTGCTATCCAACTCAATCCCGCCTCCGGTGTCACTGATGCGGCAGGGCGTTTCACTACCCGCGTGAGCAGCGATCAGGCCATAGTTGTTCCACTGACACCATTAATCAACAATGTGCTGTATGAGTCACATCGAGTGAGTTTAAATTTCATCAGTGCCAGCGACTCAGACAGCGAGCCAGCCGAGCTGATTGTTACTGTCTCGAATCTTGACGCTACAGTCCCCGCAGACGGTCTCAGTGCTTACAACCTATTTGCCGTAGTCAGAGACAAAAACAGAGCGCCCATTCGAGGTGTGCAGGTGGCGTTAAGCAGTTCCTCGCCAAAAGCCATGCTGCGCTTTTTTGAAGCGCCGGTAGCGACCGGCAGCAGCTTTTTAAGCGGTCTCACTGGTCCTAACGGTTCGCTTGCCTTCCAATTCAGCAGCACCATTCCTGGCGGCGTTGAGTTAACTGCCATTACGCCTGAGTACAGCAGTGTCATCGGTGCGGTGGAAACCTTTATTTTTACCGAGCCTGAAACCACCTCAGCCAACACACCGATTGATACCGTAACTCTCGTTTCTGATGTCACCAGTCAAACCGCTGATGGTCAAGCCGTTGTCACCCTATCCGTCATTGCCCGCGGCGCAAACGGCGTTCCTATCAGTAACCTGCGTGTCAACTTAGCCACCGCCTCCAATACCAGCGGGGCTATTTTTGCCGAATCTACCGGCACTACCGGAGATAATGGCGTATTCAGCACGACTGTGACCAATACCCAGCGAGAACAGGTAGAAGTTATTGCTACCGTGTTCCAACCCGACAATACCGCCAAACAATCCAATAAATTGACGCTTGATTTTGTTCCCGACGCATCACCTGGCGCAATCGAACCTCACAGCCTGCGCCTAGAAGCCTTTGGCAGTCCCGCGCTGCCCGATGGACAAAGCCCAATTAACTTACGTGTTTTGGCACTTGATGTCAGTGGTAAAATGCTGCCCAATACAGATGTCCGCCTAGACGTTACTGTGTCTGGACAACAACCCGGTCCTTTGTTTAAGTTTGACGGCGGCAGTGCGGGGATAACGGCTGATAACGGTGCGTTTGATACTGCCCTTACCAGCACTACCGTAGGTATGCTAGACATCGTAGCAGTATCCGCTTCTGGGGCAGTGCGTAGCTCGCCGCTCACTGTAGAATTTACTACGGATAAGCTCGCCACCTTACGCCTAGAGGTTTTTGGCAGTCCGGCTTTACCCGACGGACAAAGCCCAATCAATTTACGCGCTTTAGCCTTTGATGCTAACAACAAAGCCTTGTCTGACATTGACGTGGTGCTAGAAGTCACCAGCGTTGGACAACCCGGTCCTTTGTTTGTCTTTGCCGGCAATCAAAATTCCGGTAAAACCCTCGGCAACGGTGCGTTTGATACAAGCATCACCAGCACCACCGCCGGCGATTTAGACATTACTGCGGTGTCGGGTTCAATACGCAGCAGTACCGAACCTGTCTCCTTTGTGGCTGATGCCGCCGAGCGCCCCGCAAGCTTGATTGTGCTTGCCAGCAATCCAGAGCTGCCTTCGCATAATCCAGCGGAGGGGGTGGTCATTAGTGCTTTAGCCAAAACCTCAGCGAATACCCCGTTTGCTGGGCAAAAAATCAATTTCAGCGTCACTTCAGGCTTAATTGAACCACTTTTATCTGACGGCGCGACCGAATTAGGTGTAACAAACCCATCAGGTCTTGCACGAGCGCGTTTAAGTACCGGGGGCGATCCGCAAAACCGTGCTATTACGGTGATTGCTGGCGTGGATGGGCAAGATTGCAATGCGACAACCGTGAGTACCAATCCGCTCTGTGCGCAAGTGGCTGTGAATGTAACAGGGACGAAGATTGGCATCAGCGGGCTTACCCAAACAACTGTTGGTAAAACAAATATCTATGTAGTTACCTCAACAGATGCTAACGATAAACCTATCGCTAACAAAGGGCTAGAACTGACGTTATCGGGCGCGACCAATAGCAGTTTTGTCAACGTAAGAACGCCCCAATGCACAACCAATAGCAATACCAGACTAAATTGCACCACCGATGCCCAAGGGCGTATTTCGGTTGATGTGAAGTTTGATATAGCCGGCGCAGAAACCTTGAGTGTGACGGGTTTGGGCGTGACTACAAAAGCCGATATAACCGTGACTGATGCGCAGCGGACGGTGACTATTGAGCCGTTTACAGCAAATTTTTCGGGCAATATTAAGCTAAATACGACGGAACGATTTGGCGTTAATATTAACCCAGAAATTCCAGGAGGAATAATAACGGTATCAACCACACGCGGGCATATTACAACGACATCCGCTTGCAATTTTGCTAGTCCGAGTTCAACACAACAGATTAATGTTGATGTTCTGCCTAATCAAACACCGAACGGATTTGAATATCATGCTTCTTTCTATCTGTGTGCGGATAACGTAGGCTCTGCCCTAGTGACAGTAGAAACCAGCGATGGGATAAAAGAATCCATTACCGTGGGCTTTATTCCCGATCAGCCTGACAGTCTTACTCTGCAAGCCAGTCCGGCAAGTATTGGCGTGAATGCAGTCGATTCAGATACCCAACAAAGTGAGATTATCGCGATAGTACGGGATATTAATAATAATCTTGTACCTGAACAAACTGTGATTTTCTCTGTCAATGACGTGACGGCAGGGAGTTTAACCCAAGCCAGTGCCGTGACAGATCAATTTGGGCGTGCAACGACTATTTTTATTGCCGGTAATTCACCTACTGCCTCAGATGGGATAAGTATTACGGCTGAAGTGCTGAACAAACCCAATGTAGCGCCTAAAACAGTTAAAGTGACAGTGGCAAAACGTGAAGCTTTTATTATTTTAGGTACAGGTAACAACATAGAAGAACGTGATACTACCACTTACGCTTTCCCTTATACCGCATTGGTCACAGATGTACAGGGTGCGCCGATTGGAAATACGACATTAACCTTATCCGCAATACCTAAGTACTATTACACAGGATTTAGAATTCCAACAGTGGACCCCGATGGCTGGGCAACATTCCAAACCTATCGATGTCTCAATGAGGATGTAAATCGTAATTCTATTTTGGATGCTAACGAAGATAGAAATGAAAATGGCATCTTAGACCCAAGAAATGTGGTAACTTTTGATCCCGCGACTGTAACCACAGATGAAAATGGTTTTGCAAATTTCAAGCTCTTATACCCGCAACAGTATGCTAAGTATATTGAGATTGAAATTGAAGCACGAACAATTGTTTCAGGAACAGAATCTATCGCAATTGAAAGCTATGAGTTATGGGGAAGTGCTGAAGATTTTAGCGATCCTAATCAAACTCCGCCAGGACTTGAAAGCCCTTATGGTCTTGAGCCTTTCATTGAAACTGAGGTAGCCGAATCTAACAGACCGTTTCGTAATAATGTCGGAGTTATTTCTAACAGCATTACATATAGTGATCCTGCTGGTGATCCAGTAAGTAATACCCAGCCGCCTGATTCGGCAAGTGTTATACCCGATAATTGTCGTTTGCTTGTTAAAGAAACCGATGCTTTGTATGGTTTATTTAAATAACTGATGTTTGTCTTGTTCCCTAACAACGGGGATCAAGAGAACTTGAAACGCCTCAAAACGTGCAGCTCAAGAGTCCACCTCTTGACCCGCAGATCAAACTCAACGACCCTCTAGCTTGCAAAAACCTAGAGGGTTTTAAGATTGCCCGTCCTTTAAGGACTGGCAGTCTGACAACTCAGTCTGCTTTTACTATATAGCGAAAATATATCATTTGTAAAAGTTAATGTGAGCTAAGACCTTCTAGGTTTTGAAAACCTAGAAGGTCTGAATCTTACAACTGATGCACTTTAGCTATAGTTAGCTCAAATTTCCCGCCACGCAATGAGAATTATTAGTTTTAATGCCAACGGACTTCGCGCTGCGGCTAAAAAAGGTTTTTTTCATTGGCTAGAAAAACAAGCGGCTGATCTGGTTTGCATTCAAGAAACCAAAGCGCAAATTCATCAATTAGATGACCCGATCTTTCATCCTGCGGGCTTTCATTGTTTTTATCACGATGCAGAAAAACCCGGCTATAGCGGCACCGCCATTTATTCACGCCGACCGCCGGACAGCGTAAAATACGGCTTAAATCTCGATTATGTGGATAAAGAAGGACGTTATTTAGAAGTGCAATTTGCTGATTTATGCATTGTTTCTTTATACATGCAGTCAGGTTCTTCTGGGCAGCAACGTCAGCAAATTAAGTTCAAATTCATGGCGGATTTTATGCCTTATTTACGCAGTCTGCATGAAAGAAAACAAAATTACATTATTTGTGGTGATTGGAATATAGCGCATAAAGAAATTGATTTGAAAAATGATAAAAGCAATCGAAAAAATTCGGGTTTTTTGCCGGAAGAACGGGCGTGGATGGATGAGTTGTTGGGCGATGCGCAATTTGTGGATGCGTTTCGTCAGGTGAATCGACAAGCCGAGCAATACACCTGGTGGAGCAATCGCGGGCAGGCTTGGGCTAAAAATGTCGGCTGGAGAATTGATTATCAAATCATTACACCCGCTTTGAAAGATACAGTGCAAGCCGCGCAGATTTATACAGCAGAACGCTTTTCAGATCACGCGCCTTTGCTGATTGATTATTCGCTGTAAATGCTTGCCTCCGGCTGGAAACTGCATAAGCTGCGGGTCAAGGTTTGTAACCTTGACCTGAACATTTTGAGTATTTTCGAGGTTGTTTGAAACGTTCGGGTGCAGGTTGCAAACCTGCACCCGCCTGCTTTATCCCGTCTAAAAAATGCAGTCGTTGCAAATTTTGTTATACTTTTCGCCCGCTTTTTCATAAAACCAATATAAGGGAGATTTTATACATGGGATTTTTGGCAGGTAAAAAAGCCTTGATTGTGGGTGTGGCAAGCAATCGTTCTATCGCCTGGGGTGTGGCGCAAGCGATGCACCGTCAAGGGGCGCAACTAGCGTTTACTTTTCAGGGCGAAAAATTACAAGGACGGGTGGAAAAACTCGCTGCTGAGTGTGGCTCTGACACAGTGCTGCCGTGCGATCTGAGTAGCGATGAACAAATTGATGCGCTGTTTGCGGCGTTGCAAAATAATTGGGATGGTTTGGATTGTATTGTGCATTCGGCGGCGTTCGCGCCTGCTGAGGCGTTGAAGGGCGATTTTGTTGACGGCTGCTCACGCGAGGCGTTTAAAACCGCGCATGATATTAGTGCGTACAGCTTCACCGCGCTGGCAAAAGCTGGGCGTGCGATGATGCAAGGACGCAATGCGGCGATGCTGACTATGACTTATCTGGGGGCTGAGCGGGTGTTGCCTAATTACAATGTGATGGGTTTGGCAAAAGCCAGTTTGGAGGCTAATGTGCGCTATATGGCAAGTAGTTTGGGACCTGATGGGATTCGCGTTAATGCGGTGTCAGCCGGTCCGATTCGCACGCTGGCAGCTTCGGGGATTAGTGATTTTCGCAGCATGTTAGAGCGTGCGGAAAAAACCGCGCCGCTGCGGCGCAATGTGTCGATTGAAGATGTCGGCAATGCCAGTGCGTTTTTGTGTTCGGATTTGGCGGCGGGTATCACGGGCGAAGTGCTGTATGTGGATGCCGGTTATCATGTGATGGGTATGGAGAATCTGTAACTCAAACAGATTGCAAACCGGGGCGGATTAAATCCGCCGTGTTAATCTCAAAAGGATCACGCCATGGCTAATGATGCTAATAATGCTAACCATAAAACCCATGGAAAACTCAGCGAGCAGGATGTTTTGCGGGAATTGGCGGTTGAGGAAAAAACCCAGTCGGCGCGTAAGCGGGGCTGGGCTAATATTTTTTGGGGTTTGTTGGGCTTGTTGTTGGTGGCTGCGTTGGTGGCGCAGTATTATTGGTTCACGCAACGCGATGCTGTGCTGCAACACGCACAACTGCGCCCGGCGCTAGAGATTGTCTGTGAATATGCAGGTTGCGCATTGCCTATCACCCGCGATGTGCAACAATTAAAAATCAGTAAAAACTTTATGGATAAGCATGATGCTGAGTCTGATGCGGTGTTGCTGCATTTTATTTTTGCCAATCAAGCGCATTTTCCTCAGCCTTACCCAGGTTTGGAAATACGTTTTGAGGATGAGAATAAGAAGCTTATCGGCATTCGTCGATTAGCCCCGCAAGAGTATGTGAATGCGCATGTGGATGTGTTGAATTTGCCGCCTAATACGCCCGTGCATGTGAGTTTGGAACTGCAAAACACGGTGGCTGAGATGCACACCTTTGGTTATTCAATTGATTTTTTGTAACACCTATTGTTAAAGATGCCATCTTTTTAAAAGATGGCATCTTTTTATCAAGCTGCCTGCCAGCGACGCTTAAACCATCGCCAAATCGCCTTTGCTTTCTAACCAGATTTTGCGATCTGAAGCGCGTTTTTTCGCCAACAACATGTCCATCATCTGCTGTGTTACTTCCGGTTCATCCATCATTAACTGCACCAGACGGCGGGTGTCGGGGTTCATTGTGGTTTCTCGCAGTTGCATCGGGTTCATTTCCCCCAAGCCTTTGAAACGCTGCACATTCACTTTGCCTTTTTTGCGCTCGGCGGTAATGCGGTTTAATACGCCTTCGCGCTCTTCTTCGTTGAGCGCGTAATACACATCATTGCCAATGTCAATGCGATACAGCGGCGGCATGGCGACAAAACAGTGTCCGGCTTTAACCAGCGCGGGAAAATGTTTGACAAATAAGGCGCACAGCAGTGTGGCGATGTGCGCACCGTCGGAGTCGGCATCGGCGAGAATACAGATTTTGCCATAACGCAAATCTGTTAAGTCTTCGCTGCTAGGATCAATGCCGAGAGCGACTGCGATGTCGTGGACTTCTTGCGAGGCTAATACTTGCGAAGGGGAGACTTCCCAGGTATTGAGAATTTTGCCGCGCAAGGGCATGATGGCTTGGAAGCTTTTGTCGCGGGCTTGTTTGGCTGAACCGCCGGCAGAATCCCCTTCGACTAAAAATAATTCGGTGCGGGTGAAATCTTGCAGCGTGCAGTCAGCCAGTTTGCCGGGCAGCGCGGGACCCGATGTGGCTTTTTTGCGCACGACTTTTTTGTCCGCTTTAAGACGTTTTTGCGCACGATTGATAATCGTCTCGGCGATTTTTTCGCCGCTTTCTGTGTGCTGGTTTAACCATAAACTGAGTGCGTCGCGCACTACGCCGGAGACAAAACTGGCGACTGAGCGCGACGATAGCCGTTCTTTGGTCTGCCCTGAAAACTGCGGATCAGTCATTTTTACCGACAGCACATAGGCGCAATTTGCCCACACATCATCGGGCGCGAGTTTTACCCCACGCGGTAGCAGGTTGCGATAATCGCAAAATTCGCGGATGGCTTCCAATAAGCCGCTGCGTAAGCCGTTGACATGGGTACCGCCTTGCGCGGTGGGAATCAGGTTGACATAACTTTCGCCGATCAAATCATTGCGCAGTGTTTCTTCGCTCAGCCATACCAATGCCCAGTCAGCTATTTCGGTGTTGCCCGCAAAATGCCCGATAAACGGGGCTTCGGGTAAATAGTCATAATCGGCTAAGTGGCTTTGTAAATAACTTTTCAAGCCGTCCTCGTAATGCCATTCGCAGCTTTCGTGGCTATTTTCATCCTGCATACGAATGGTTAGCCCGGGACATAAAACCGCTTTGGCGCGTAAGGTTTGAATGAGTTTCGGCAGATAAAATTGCGGCGTATCAAAAAAACGGGGATTGGGCAAAAAGCGCACCTTAGTTCCCGTGTTGCGCTTGCCAACGCTGTCAATCGCTGTCAGCTCAGTCACTTTGTCGCCGTTTGCAAAGGTCATTTGCCACAGTTGTCCGTTGCGTTTGACTTGCACTTCTAAATGGGTAGAGAGGGCGTTGACCACAGAAATCCCCACGCCATGCAGTCCGCCTGAGAATTTGTAGCTGTTGTCGGAAAATTTCGCGCCCGCATGTAGGCGGGTCAAAATTAATTCGACACCGCTCACGCCTTCTTCGGGATGAATATCGACCGGCATCCCGCGCCCATCATCTGCCACAGAAATGGAATTATCGCTATGCAGCGTGACTTCGATAGTGTGCGCATGACCAGCTAAGGCTTCATCGACGCTGTTATCAATGACTTCTTGGGCTAGATGGTTAGGGCGCGTGGTGTCGGTGTACATGCCCGGACGCTTGCGCACCGGGTCAAGACCGCTTAAAACTTCAATTTGTGCCGCTTCATATTTGGACATAGGGTATCAACTCAAGAGCATGAAATGATTAAGTTTATACTGCCCGCTTGAAAGCTGCGCTGAGGAATTTTTATTAAATGCTTAAAATACAAGTAGTTGCAGTCAACTTGATACAGCAAAAAATGCAGTTTCGGGCGGGTGTGAGTATATTTCCACCTGCGCGGTGTTCTGCGCAGACAAACAAAGCCGGGTATTCTATACACAAAAAATCTAAAACGCCCATTGTTCCACTGATTTTTTAATTGCCGTCAGCCGCTAACCGTTCAGACCCGGTGTTAAACCTGACAGGTTTTTTACTGGGGGCGTGTGAATGCTTACGTCAGCCGCTCCCAGCTTTGTTAGCCTCTCGCGGGTTATTTTTTGTTATACTTGAGCGGCTTGTAACTGCCTGCCGGACGGGGACAGCTAGAGGCATGAAAAAAACTTTATGCCATTCATCACTTTATACTTAAATACTAATTCATTTCATTTCATTGTTTTTTGAAGTAAGGATTATTTAATGAAAATCTGTATTCTCTCTGATAGTCACGACAATATTCCGGTGTTATGCGAGGCGGTGGAAACGGCTAAAGCGCGAGGCGCGGAGGTTGTTCTGCATTGCGGCGATGTGGTCGCGCCCAGCACCATCAACAAGCTGCAAAGGTTTGCGTTGCCGGTGCATGTTATTCACGGTAATAATGCTGGGGATTTGTACATGATGTCGAAAATTGCGCATAAAGCCGGCAGCATGATCCATTATTATGGACAGGATGCGTCTTTTAAGTTAGCTGACAGACGGATTTTTCTGGTGCATTATCCGCATTATGCTAAAGCGATGGCAGTGACCGGCGATTACGATTTAGTCTGCTGCGGACATACGCATATCACCGAATTAAAGGTATTTGATAATATCAAAGGCGGCAAAACTACCGTGTGCAATCCGGGTACGATTGGCGGTGTAGGCGCGAAAGCAACCTATGTATTTGGCGATTTGGAGACCATGACGTTTGAGTTTCACGAACTGTCCAAGCCGTCCTAGTGACGCGAAGCCTTGAAGCACAGCAAAGCTTCGCGCCGCCACGCTAAGTGGCGGCGGCGGTAGCAGGGGCGGCGGGACAAGCCGCAGTGCTGCAAGCGGGTACGCTGTTGCTGTCGCTGCTAGGCTGTTTGGATTCCGCTGTTTTGGATTTGCTGCCCTTAAAATCAGTTTCATACCAGCCAGACCCTTTTAAACGAAAGCCCGCCGCAGAAATCAATTTTTTCAGAGACTCCGCCCCACACGAAGGGCAGGTTTGCAAAGGTTGGTCACTCATTTTCTGCATTGCTTCGAGTTTATGTCCACAACTGTCACAAGCATATTCGTAAATTGGCATAGTCGTATCTCCGGTAAAAGACTTGAAATTTTTGCTGCTCTATAGACTCATACCCGCCAGAAACTGGATTTTTTGCTTTATCAAGTTTGTTGCATAAGTGTAGTTTTTAAGTCCTTAATCACTATCCCTGAGCGGAAGGCTTGCAGGCGGGGCGCAATATAGATGAGGAAATTTAGCTAAATTTCAAGCGTAAAAAAAACACTCGACAATCTAAGAAAAGTTGACATCATTGTAAAATTTTGAAAAATTCCAATAAACACAAAACAAATCGCTTTAAGGAGTCGGGAGTACAATGAATTTACAATTAAAAACCCAAGCAGGCGAGGTATTTGATGCGTATCTGATGGGGAAGGATGAAGCCAAGCGCGGTGTTTTAGTCATCCATGACTGGTGGGGGTTGCAGGATTACAACAAAGACTGCGCTCATTATTTCGACAGCTTGGGTTGTCAGGCTTTGGTCATTGATTTGTACGACGGATACCATCCTAAAAACACCAAAGAAGCGGGTGAATACATGCGTAGCATTGATCAGCAAGTCGCTAACCGTAAACTGCGGATGGCTTTACAAACACTGCACAAGAGTGGACGCAAGTTGGCGGTGTTAGGCTGGTCATTTGGCGGTTTGCAAGCGCAATATGCAGCCGTCGAAAATCCCGATTTAATCCATGCGGTGGTGCTGTATTATTGCCGTATTGTGTTGGATAGACAGAACGTGAAAAACTTAAACGCGCCGGTGTTGGCGATTTTTGCTGAAACTGATCGCACCTGGCCCGACAAACAGATGGCGTTAGAAAATCTCATGTTGGAATTTGACAAACCTTTTGAATGTCACAGTTATGATGCCGATCATGGTTTTGCTAACCCGGAAAGTGTGCGTTACGACCCTGAAGCGACTGAAGAAGCGCGCCAAGTGACCTTAGCTTTTTTAAATAAACATCTCTAATTAAAGCCCATTAAAGCCCTTGAGCGGTGATTTAGAGAAACACAATAGTGACAACACGCGGAGACGCTTTGAAATGAAAATACTGGTCAGCAATGACGATGGCTACCAAGCCCCCGGCATCATCTGCTTGGCACAGATGCTCACCTCTCTTGATTTTGTCGAACAAGTCAGCGTTGTCGCGCCTGACAGCGACCGCAGCGGTGCCAGCCACTCGCTTACTTTAACAACGCCACTGCGCGCTAAAGCACGCGATAACGGCTTTATTAGTGTCAACGGCACGCCCACTGATTGCGTACATCTGGCTATCACTGGCTTAATGGAAGATCAGCCTGACATGGTGATTTCGGGGATTAACGCGGGTGGTAATTTAGGCGACGATGTGCTGTATTCCGGCACCGTGGCGGCGGCAATGGAAGGGCGTTTTCTCGGTTTACCGGCTATCGCCGTGTCGCTGGCTGCGTTAAACGCCGTACATTCGGTGCCAAGCCATTACGCAACCGCAGCCGCTGTGGTGAAAACCCTGCTACAACGCCTGCGCGGACATCCCCTACCGCAAGACACCATTCTCAACGTCAATGTGCCAGACGTGCCTTACGCCGAGCTTAACGGCATGATGGCAACCCGCTTAGGGCATCGACACAAATCCGAACCTGTGATTGAACAACGCGATCCGCGTGGTGATAAAATTTATTGGGTAGGTCCGCCCGGGGCGGCGGAAGACGCGGGAGCCGGCACCGACTTTCATGCTATCAGTCACAAACAGGTATCCGTCACACCCTTGCAAATTGACTTAACCCGCCACAGTGCTTTAGAAGAACTGGCGGGCTGGGTTCGCGGCGGGGGCTAGTAGGGTTTGCGCCAGTTTGCGCCAGGTCCTCGTTCCCAAGTGCCACTTGGGAATGCGGCGCGAACGCGAATGCCCGGCAACGTCCCCTCCTCCCGCGTGCTTCGACAAAAAGATGTCGCGCACCCTAGCCTGTGGACGCACATTCTCGCGCTGCTTGCACAAAACCGCTGAACAGCGGGTGTCCATCTCTTGGCGTGGAAGTAAATTCGGGGTGGAATTGGCAGGCGACAAACCAAGGGTGATCTTGTTCTTGCAATTCAATCACTTCGACTAATTTGCCGTCAGCCGATAGACCGGCGAAGACTAAACCCGCTTGGCGTAGCTGGTCGATGTAGCGGTTGTTAAATTCGTAGCGGTGGCGGTGACGCTCGCTGATTTCACCTTGTCCATATAAACGGTAGCTGCGGGTGCTGGGGACTAGATGACAGGTTTGCGCCCCTAAACGCATGGTGCCGCCGAGATCGGTGTTGTCGCTGCGGCGTTCTATGCCGCCGTCTTGGCTTGTCCATTCGGTGATGAGGGCGATGACCGGGTGTTTGCTGTGGCGGTTAAATTCGCTGCTGTGCGCGTCTTCGAGACCTGCAACATGTCGCGCAAATTCAATCACCGCGACTTGCATCCCTAAGCAAATTCCCAGATAAGGTATTTTCTGCGTCCGTGCATAGTGGGCGGCGGCGATTTTGCCCTCAATGCCGCGCTCGCCAAAGCCGCCGGGGACGAGAATCGCGTCCGCGCCTTGCAGGGCTTGGCAGTTATCAAGGCTGAGTGCTTCGGAGTCAACATAGCGAATTTTGACTTGGATGCGAGTTTGAATGCCGGCGTGAGCGAGGGCTTCGGAGAGGGATTTGTAGGCATCGGTTAAGTTGGTGTATTTGCCTACCATGTAGATGGTGACTTCACCTTGCGGGTGGTCAAGCGAATCTATCACTGTTGTCCATTCGCTTAAATCCGCTGGTCGTGCTTGAATGCCCATTTTTTCGCAGACAATTTGGTCAACTCCCTGTTCATGCAGCATGGCGGGGATGCGGTAGATGGTGTCGGCATCAATCACGGAAAACACTGCACGTTCTTCGACATTGGTGAACAGCGCGACTTTGCGCCGCTCGCCTTCGGGCAGCGGTTTTTCTGAGCGGCATAGCAAGATGTCGGGCTGAATGCCGATAGAGCGCAGTTCTTTGACCGAGTGTTGGGTGGGTTTGGTTTTCATTTCGCCGCTGGTGGCAATGTAGGGCACTAGCGTGAGGTGAATAAACAGGGTGCGTTGTGATCCAAGTTCTAAGCCCATTTGGCGGATGGCTTCGAGAAAGGGCAGGGACTCGATGTCGCCGACGGTGCCGCCGATTTCTACCATCACCACGTCATAATTGCCCGCGTCAAGTTTGTGGATTTCGTATTTGATTTGGTCGGTGATGTGTGGGATGACTTGCACGGTCGCGCCCAGATAATCGCCGCGCCGTTCTTTGCGGATGACTTCTTCGTAAATGCGTCCGGTGGTGCAGTTGTTGGCTTGGCTCATGCGCTCGCGGATAAAGCGTTCATAGTGACCCAGATCGAGATCGGTTTCCGCGCCATCGTCGGTAACGAACACTTCGCCATGTTGAAAGGGACTCATGGTGCCGGGATCGACATTGATGTAGGGATCGAGTTTGATGAGGGTAACTTTCAAGCCTCTGGCTTCTAAAATGGAGGCAAGCGAAGCGGCGGCAATGCCCTTGCCTAGCGAAGAAACAACCCCGCCGGTAATAAAAATATAGCGCATCATGGACAATTCCAAAGCATTCTAAGCCTTTGTTTTACAGCTTATTGTGAGGAAACAGCAGGCGTGACAACAAGCGCTGCTGCACATAAAAAAAACCGCATAAGCTAACAAATCATGGGGAAATTCTCAATGCGGCTTTTGTCCATGCTCTATTTTACTGCTTGCTGTGTGCGTTATGTTGGCGAGCGGAGATGCGGGCGTGGCACACTCATGGCTAAGTTAATAACTCACGTTACGCGGGCGTAAACCTTCTCGGTTTTCAAAACCTAGAAGGTTTGAGCTTCGGGTATTATTGAACGCCCATCCTTAAGCAATATTTTGCAGCAAAAAGCACCAACCGCGTAACGTGAACTAATAAGCGTCTTCTGCTCCTAATGCTCTTGCGCGCTGCAAACGGACTTTTGCGGCTTGCGGATCATCAGCAATGTCGCGCCAATCGTGCGCGGCACGTAACAGGATGCGGCTGAGTGCTTCAATATGTACGGAATCGGTATTAAGCGCGGGGATGTAATGAAATTTTTGCCCGCCGGCGGCTAAAAAATAATGCCGATTTTCTTCATTAATTTCTTCAAGGGTTTCCAAGCAATCGGCAGAAAAGCCCGGGCAGATCACGTCCACACGCTTAACACCCGCCGCACCAAGCGCTTTCAAAGTTTCATCTGTGTAGGGTTTAAGCCATTCCTCGCGTCCAAAACGGGATTGAAAAGTCACCTGCCAAGCGGCATTCTTCAAGCCTAGTGTTTCTGCCACTAAACGCGCAGTTTTGTGGCATTCGCAATGATAAGGATCACCGGCTAAGAAGGTACGTTTAGGAATGCCGTGAAAAGACATCAGCAGCTTGTCTGGGCGACCATGCGTCTGCCAATGCTCAACAATTTTGTTCGCCAATGCCAAAATATAATTTTCGTCATCATGGTAATGGTTGATAAAACGCACCTCCGGCAGCCATCGCCAGCTTTGCAGCGTTTGACTGAGTGCGTCAAAAGTTGAGCCAACCGTGGCAGAGGCGTATTGCGGATAAAGCGGCAGTACCAGCAAGCGCGTCGCGCCTGCGGCGCGTAATTTGTCTAGGGCTTGCGCAATCGACGGCGAGCCGTAGCGCATCCCCAACTCAACAGACAGGCTTCCCTTAAACGCGCCGCTTAAACGTGCTGCGATAGCCGCCTGTTGTTGCTGGGCAATGTGCAGCAAGGGCGAACCCTCGTCTGTCCAAATTTTTTGATAGGCTTTAGCTGAACGTGACGGACGCACACGCAGGATAATACCGTGTAAAATCAGCATCCACAGCCAACGGGGCAATTCTACGACACGCGGATCAGATAAAAATTCGCCTAAGTAACGGCGCAAAGCCGCCGCCGTTGGCGCGTCCGGCGTGCCTAAATTGGTCAACAAAATGCCCGTGACAGGGATTTGATCGTGAAGGTAGGCGGGTTGACTAAAACGCTTGCTCATAAAACTCTCACTTGAATAAGGATTAAATAAGATGATATTTGTAAAAATTTGTCGCTGGTTATTTAAGCGTCACGGCTGGACAATCGGCTCTCAATTACCGCCCGACATCAAACAATGCGTACTGATCGCCGCGCCACACACAAGCAATTGGGATCTCATTTATGCGATTGCCGCCTACAATCAAATGGGGTTAAAAGTCCGTTTTACCATCAAAAAAGAATGGGTACGTTTTCCATTTAAGACACTGTTTGAAAAACTCGGCGCGATTCCCATTGATCGTACACCCAAACATGCCGGCAGTACGCGCAACAGCATGGTAGATACCATGACTGAGATATTTCGCCAAGAAGCCGATATGGTTTTAATGATTACGCCCGAAGGCACGCGCAGCCCGGTGGCACGCTGGAAAATGGGTTTTTACCGCTTGGCAAAAACAGCTAACGTACCGATTGCTTTAGGTTATTTAGATTACGCAAAATGCGAGGCGGGTATTGCTGATCTCGTTTATCCCAGTGATAACATGCAGCAAGATTTACAGCGCATTTATGATTTCTACAACCATGTTACGCCCAAATATCCACAAAAATTCACCAAGCTGTAAATATGACAAACCTGCCTCCTGAACATCACACGGTAGGGTGGATTAAGGCGCGTTCATTTGCGCCGTATCCACCATTCTCGGTATCGTCGGTAGTTGGTTGGCGGATACGCTTCGCCTAATCGGATAGACGGGATAAATCTGGATAGTTCCAGATTGAATGATAAGAGCCAAATAAGCGAGAGTTTCACGTTCGGTTCCGTGAGAGCCTCAAAGGGAAGTTCCTTGGGGCTACTCGACCGTTCCCTTGCTTACATCCCCCATATTGTTATGGGCTGCCCGTTATACTCGGCTTCGCGCTGAAAAA
>CAZOSP010000022.1:0-38168 GCA_964582525.1 uncultured Thiomargarita sp.
GGTAACTGTGGGCTATTTTAACAGGGTTTTGATGCGGGCGGGAACTGCTGTGACAGGTTTTAAGTGGCTGTCAAATTTTGATTTATGGCGTGAATAGTGACCCATGAGGACGCGATTGAGCAGCAGAGGATTTACTGCATAAACAATTCGAGACTGGGCATGAGGCGTTGTAAATTCTTTAATAAACGCACCTGCCAAGGAACGCCCTCTAAACCAACCACTTTAAGTTTTAAGTGCTTACGATTGCGCACATTAATAACGAATTTGGTCATGGTATTAATGCCCGAACTATTTAAAAATTCCAAGTCTTTAACATTTAAGATTAAATGCTCTGCTTGTTCTTCAGCCGCTTGTAACATTAAATTAAGAATGGGTGCATATTCCTCTGTGCCGCTTAATAACAAAGAACCTTGACAAAGGATTTCTCCGTTGTCTGCTGTATATTGAATAACATAGTCTTCTGTTTTAATTTCCATCGAATATCCCCTGAAAGATTAAACGGCTAAACTGACCATTGTGGTCACTAAAGTGATGCGCGGTTCACCTTCTATAGTTTCAAAATGCCACCCTAATTTGGCAGAATAATCACACATCATGCTCAAAAAGCCTAAACCTGACCCGCTTTCATTTGCTCCCAAAGCATTGCGTTCCATTTGCTGTATATAGAGTTCATTGGGATCATCGGCTGCCAGTAATTGCTGAATAAAAGATTGAAAGACGACAAGCTTTTCTGGCTTAATGGCGTTGACAACATGGAATACCAATTTGTCACCATATAAGTGAAATGCGATTTTAGTTTGATAACGAACCGATTCATCACTAAATTTCATGGCATTTTCTAATAATTCATTGGCAATGTATTTTGCCGCGTTTTTGCTTTTAGCTGGAATAAGTCCGTCATTGCCACCCTGTTCATTGGCGTTTTTTTCTTCTAAGCCGATAAAAAAAGTCTGCAAATAATCGGCGATAAAGTCGGCAGATAAGCCGTTGTTTCTCCAACGCTGTTTAAGGGGAATAGAATTAGCCGAGAAACCAATAATCAGATATTCCACATCATCTGGCATGACATCAACAAAATCACCAAAGGTTTGGCTTTGTATTACTTGTTCCATAGATTTTCCTCGCCACCTAAAATGCTGATAATAGAGCGTATCGCGCAAAATATAACCTAAGCTTTCCGACATGGATTATAAGCCCGCCGGTCTTTGAGGGCTTATTCATCATGCCAATGGGCAACAAACCAGTCATAGGTGGCTTGCAGACCGCTTGCTAAATCAACTCGCGCCCGCCAACCCAGACGCTGTAAACGCGATACATCCATGAGTTTACGCGGTGTTCCATCGGGTTTACTGTGATCATAAAGGATTTTACCTTGAAAACCGGTAATATTTTGTATCATCTCGGCAAGTTCTTGAATTTTTATATCTGCGCCTGTGCCAATGTTTACGTGTGACAGCATCGACTGGGTTTCTCGCGCATACACCTGTTGATCTAACTGCATGACAAACACACAAGCGGTCGCCATGTCATCCACGTACAAAAACTCGCGGCGCGCCTGCCCGCTACCCCAAACGGTCACGCTGTCAGCACGGTTGATGTTTGCCTCATGGAATTTGCGCAATAAAGCCGGGACTACGTGGCTGTTTTGTGGGTGAAAATTATCATAAGGACCGTATAAATTGGTCGGCATGACGGCGCGGTACTGAGTACCATGCTGGCGATTATAGGATTCACACAATTTAATGCCGGCAATTTTAGCGATAGCATAAGGTTCGTTGGTTGGCTCTAAAACGCCGGTCAGCAAGGCATCTTCACGCAGGGGTTGAGCGGCTAACTTGGGATAAATGCAGGAGCTACCCAAGAATAATAAATGCTGCACGCCAGCACGAAATGCAGCATGAATGACGTTCGCTTCAATCATTAAATTGCTATAAATAAAATCTGCCGGATATTCGTTATTGGCATAAATGCCGCCGACTTTTGCTGCCGCCAGTATCACATAATCGGGTTTTTCGGTCTGCATAAAGGCTTCTACGGCGGCTTGGCGGGTCAAATCCAATTCTGCGTGGGTGCGCATCAGCAAACGGTTAAAACCTCGCGCTTGTAAATGGCGCACAATCGCTGAACCGACCAAGCCGCGATGTCCGGCAATATAAATTTTGCTATTGAAATCCATCAGAGATACGCTCCCTAGTAAAATGTGCGGGGTGCTTGGCTGTCCTTATGCCGTGCGGCTGATGTCGCCGCGCCCTGTTTTGTAAAGTTCATCCAGTTTTTGCCCCGTAGCACTGCGCAGTTCTAAATGCAGCGGCATTTTGCCTAGCGCGTGCGTGGCGCAGGATAAACAGGGATCGTAAGCCCGCACCGCCACTTCGATGTGATTAAGCAGCGGCTCGGTCAGTTCCTGTCCCTCTAAATAGTGTTCGGCAACTTGGCGGATCGATTCGTTCATGGCTTGGTTATTGTGCGTGGTCGAAACAATTAAATTGGCTTTACTGATTAAATCATCATCATCAATTTGGTAATGATGAATTAACGTGCCTCGTGGTGCTTCGATCACACCAATGCCCTCGCTGCTGCGCGTCCCCCGCGCTTGTAAATCGCTGCCAATAATATCCTCGTCATGCAGCAGTTCGCGGATGCCTTCGGCGGCATGAAGTGCCTCAATCATACGCGCCCAATGATAGGCTAAGGTGCTGTGTTGAATACCGTTTGCTTTGAACTGCTGACGCTCCATCTCAGCCAGCGGGGTGTCAATATAATCACAATTATTCACCCGCGCCAGAGGTCCAACGCGATACCAGCCCTGCTGCATTCCACGCGAAACGATGAAAGGAAATTTCATATAAGACCAAGCGCGCACTTCCTCATGGATATAGTTTTGATAATCGCGGCAAGGCAGTTGCTCAAAAATCATCTGCCCATCCGCGTCACGCGCCCGCAGTTTACCATCGTACAATTCTAACGCGCCATCCGCACGCACCAAGCTCATCATATTGCTGCGAATGGTTGCAAAAGCTTGGTGATAGTGAATATTGCTGGCATACACCTGTTTGATCAGCTGCACCGCCGCCTGTGTCCAGAGGACGATGTGATCAATCTCAGCCCGCAGCGCGTCGCGTTCTGCGACCGCCAGTGCCTTATTCATGCCGCCGGCAATAGCTGCCGTGCCATGTACCCGCTTGCCCATGATCATGCGGATAATTTCCTGTCCAAATCTGCGCAGTTGAATACCACGCAAGCCCAATTCAGGGCGATCAGCCAGCACTCCAACAATATTTCGGTGCGCCACCGCATCATCAAAACCGAACAACAAATCGGGCGAGGCAAGATAAAAAAAATGCAGTGCGTGAGACTGTAAAACCTGTCCAAAATGCAGTAAGCGGCGCAATTTTTCCGCCGTTACAGGAAGCTGCTGCACACCCGCGATCATATCCACTGCCTTAGCCGCGGCAAGATGATGGCTGACCGGGCAAATGCCGCACAAGCGTTGTACTAGCAGCGGAATTTCCCAGTACGGACGGCCTTGAATAAATTTTTCAAAGCCGCGAAATTCGACAATATGCAGTCGCGCCTGTTGAATGTGATTATTCTCATCCAGCAACAGCGTGACTTTACCATGTCCCTCTACACGAGTTAGCGGTTCTATCACCACACGTTTAAGCTTTTCCGCGTGCGGCGCGGTCTCTAGTACGCTCATCATCAATCTCCTGAGTGGTTTTCTAGTGCTAAAGGATAATAGATGTTTTCCCTGTTGGATACTGCTTATACTGCGTTCTGTCTGAGAGCCGTTTCAGACAGGCGCAGCCGTCTCAAAGAGGAGATTAATTCCTTATTACCCAATGTGGTTCATGTCGGCAACACCTTTGTTTCTTTGACCGGTTATCAAGCGAAGGGCTACGCGATTATCCCCATTTATTAAGTAACCGTTTACTCCCCGCGCTAAACCTGACAGGTCTTTGCGACCTGTCAGGTTTTTTACTGGGGGCGTGTAAACGCTTACCACGCTTGAGGCTCTTTTTTTGCAGGTGACTTAAATCATTCATTGACTTCTCACCGCAAAACAAGGAGCTTTAAGGTGTCATACTTGAAGCGCAAAAGATTGTTTTATCTATTAATTATTCTACTTTTTGCAAGCCTTAGCAGCCTCTTGCTAGTCGCTTGCGATCTTTGGGTCAGTCGGCAAACCCATCAGCGATTATATAGCGATATTCACCACATACCCGCTAAACCACTAGGCTTAGTCTTAGGCACTAGCAAAGACGCGCCGCATGGCATGAATGCGTTTTTTTACTATCGCATCAATGCCGCAGCGGCGTTATACAAAGCCGGGAAAGTGCAGCATCTATTGCTCAGTGGCGATAGTTATCAGCAAGCGTATAATGAGCCAGAAGACATGCGCGATGCCTTACTCAAACGGGGTGTGCCGCTGCAAGCCATGAGCTTAGATTATGCGGGTTTCCGTACCCTAGACTCGGTAGTGCGCGCCCATAAAATATTTCAGCATGATGATTTTATTGTCATTTCACAGGCTTTTCATAATGCTCGCGCATTATTTATCGCCGACGCATACGGTGTTCAAGCCATTGCTTTTAATGCGCAAGATGTGCAGGGTGGCTATGGTTTGAAGGTGCGGCTACGAGAAGTGTTGGCGCGTTTTAAGGCGGTGCTGGATTTGTATGTGTTAGGCACACAGCCGCGTTCTTTAGAGATAGACAGTCAATAATAGCCGATACGCAATCTGTCTATCCTCATACCCGCCAGTCACTGCATTTTTGGCTTTGTCCATTTTGCTGCATAAGTTTGAGTTTTCAGCACTTAATAAAAATCCCTAAGAGCAGTTTCAGTCCGGGGCGAGGCTAAACAGCCTCTAAGCATATCCCGGCAAACTATAATTACTTTTTTTGCCGCTGATCGCCTAAAATGCACGGTTTCCTTATCCAACACCTGGCATTCGCCGGCCCAACACATCCATTGTTATTTAACAAAATGCTTCAATACAAAACAGCTTTAGTGCATTGTATCTTGTTAAATATCAAACTGTTAGCGGGTGGCGAATGGCACAAAAGACTGACAGCAGGAACGCTATTTTGATTGCCTTTAGTAGAGATGATATACGTCGCATTATTCCCACCGCCGCTTACAAACGTGGCATGAATTATTGGCTTGAAGGTCGTGTCAAGCAAGTCAGCTTTGAACGTCTGGACGGCGGCGATATACTGATTCGCGCCACCGTCAAGGGTTCTGGTTACGCGCTTTATCAACAAAACATCAAGCTATACGCACAGGCAAAAAAAACTTTTGAATTTGATGCCAGTTGCACTTGTCCGGTCGGCTATCATTGCAAACATGTTGCAGCGGTACTGATGGAAGTGTTAGAAAACGGCAGAGCGGAGCTGGAAAAAAGCCAAATTCCTGTCAATGCGCGTTCACGTACTAGACACGCCGCCCACCCCGCCGCCTCCGCTCAAGCCGCAGAAGCACCCAACCCAGCGGATAAACGTCTAGATGTAGAGGTCAAGCAATGGTTGCAACGGGTACAAGCGGCTTGCGAGACCCCAGAACCAAACGCCTACCCCGAACACCTCAAACATCGCTTACTGTATATTCTGCATCCACTGGAAAAAGGCGGCGCGCTGCGTGTCAAAGTGGAATTAGTCTCAGCGCGTTTGCTGAAAAATGGTCAGTATAGCGTCACCCACCCGTTCAGAGACAACAACGCCGCTTACATTCGTCCGCTTGACAAAGCCCTGCTGAGATGGCTGTCTTTTATGCCCGCGCCCTACTCTTCACAGGTGGCAGGACGTTATGAACTACAGGGAACAGAAGCGTCCGATTTATTACGGCGTTTACTATCTACCGAGCGTTGCCATTGGCTGCACAAAGGCAATCCCGCCTTGCGTTTAGGCGAAACGCGGCGGGCGCAAGTGCGCTGGCAGGTCGCACAAGACGGCAGCCAGCACTTGCTCTATGAAGTTGAGCAAGACGGCTGTGCTGTGTTGGGCTTAAATCCGCCTTGGTATGTGGATGTGCAGGCAGCGCAATGCGGCTTGCTGGAAACCGGCTTGCCGGCGGTGCTGAATGAGGCGTTGATGGACGCGCCCGCGTTACCGCCAGCACAAGCAATGGCAGTACGCAAAGCATTGGAGCAATATAGCCACGCGAGCCACGCGCCATTAAATGTGCCAAAACCGCAACCACTGGGCAACACGCGCCTTGAACAATGTCCGCTGCAATGCGAGATTTATCTCTACAATCAAGTCGTAGAACACAAAAATGCAGGCTGGCAGCAGGGTGCGCAAGCGCACGACGCATACCGCCAAGCACAAAAGTTACCGCTGCTGCGCCTCTCATTTCGCTACGGACAAGCATTGATAAACGCCTATCACGATGAACCCGAAGCATTGAATTTTTACGACACGCAGCAGCAAGTATTAATTCAAGTTAAGCGTGACGCAGAAAGCGAGCAAAAAGCCAAGCAACGCCTACAACATTTGCATTTTATAGCACTGACCGAGCATCCCGTAGCAGCACATTTCAAACTGCCGGAAGCCTGTCACAAAGATTTAATCATTGCCGTTGCCGAACACCCCAACGATGTGCAAGCCGAACAAGCCCTGCTCGATTTCAGCCTGCACCAAGTCCCCAAACTGCGCGCCGAAGGCTGGAAAATCGACATGGCAGCGGATTATTTATTCCAAACTGTTGATCCCCTGTTATTAGAAGACTGGTACGCAGAAATCGAAGAAAGCAGCGGCATTGACTGGTTTGGTTTAGAACTCGGCGTGTACATCAGCGGCGAAAAAATCAATTTACTGCCGCTGCTGGTCGATTTGCTGCACAAGCTGCCGGATGGCAGCGAACTGCAAAATCTACTCGCCTTACCGGATGACACCCTGCTCACGCCGCGCCTTGACGACGGGCGCATTTTGCCGCTACCGGTTGGACGTGTGCGCGATATTTTGCAAGTGCTGATTGAATTGCTGGGCAAGGATCCGCTTGACGAAGCCGGGCGGTTGCGCCTATTGACGCTACGCGCTGCGCAACTGGTGGAACTGGAAACCGCCATGAATGTCGCACAAACGCGCTGGATGGGCGGCGAGCGACTGCTGGAGTTAGGCAGAAAGCTTAAAAATTTCAAAGGTATCCAAAATATAGCCATGCCCGACGGCTTTCAAACCGAGCTACGCCCCTATCAGCAAGAAGGCTTAAATTGGCTGCAATTTTTGCGCGAATTTAATCTGTCCGGAATACTGGCAGACGACATGGGCTTGGGCAAAACCGTACAAACCCTAGCGCATTTGCTGACGGAAAAAAACGCCGGACGCTTGGATAAACCCGCATTAGTCATCGCACCAACCAGCTTAATGGTCAACTGGCGACGCGAAAGCCAGCGTTTTGCCCCGGCGCTGCGCGTCTTGATCCTGCAAGGTCCTGAGCGTAAACAACATTTTGAACAAATACAAGAATATGACATGATTCTCACCACCTACCCGCTGTTGCCGCGTGACCGTGACACCCTGATGAACCAAGTTTATTCGCATTTAATTCTCGATGAAGCGCAAAATATCAAAAATCCCAAAGCCAAAGTCACGCAACTGGTGCATCAACTCCACGCCGATCATCGTCTGTGCCTAACCGGTACGCCGATGGAAAATCATCTTGGCGAACTCTGGTCACTGTTTCATTTTCTCATGCCCGGCTTGCTGGGCGACGGCATGAGTTTCCGCAACCTGTTTCGCGCACCGATTGAACGTGACGGCGACTTGCTGCGCCGCGACATTCTGGCTAAACGCATCGCGCCTTTCATGCTGCGCCGCACTAAAGAACAGGTGGTCAAAGAGCTGCCAGAAAAAACCGACATCATCCGCAGCATAGAACTCGATGGCGCACAGCGCGATCTGTACGAAACCATCCGTCTCACCATGCACAACAAAATCCGCCGCGAAATCGCGCAAAAAGGCATCGGGCGCAGCCAAATTGTCATTCTCGACGCACTGCTGAAATTACGCCAAATCTGCTGCGATCCGCGTTTGCTGAAACTCGAAGCAGCGAAAGATGTCAAACAATCCGCCAAGCTCGATATGTTGATGGATTTGCTGCCGGAAATGATCGAAGAAGGGCGGCGGGTGCTGCTGTTTTCACAATTCACCAGCATGTTGAGTCTGATTGAAGTCGAATGCAAAAAACACAAATTGGATTATGTGAAACTCACCGGGCGCACGAAAAATCGCGGCGAAGTGGTGGAGCGTTTCCAAGAGGGGCAAGTGCCGCTGTTTCTCATCAGCCTCAAAGCGGGTGGCACGGGCTTAAACCTGACCGCTGCGGATACGGTCATTCATTATGACCCTTGGTGGAATCCGGCAGTAGAAAATCAAGCAACGGATCGGGCGCATCGTATTGGGCAGGATAAAAAAGTCTTTGTGTATAAGCTGTTGACAGAGGGGACGGTAGAGGAAAAAATTCAAGAATTGCAAGCGCGTAAACAAAAACTAGCAGATGCTTTGTTCAGCGAAGGCAGCAGTGGCTCAGGCTTGTCCCGCACCGACTTAGAAGCTTTGTTTGAGCCTTTAGGCTAGTTTTTAACACAAAAGATAAAACAACATTGGGGACGCTAAAACCTGACCGGTCTTGGAGACCGGTCAGGTTTGCGGGAGGCAATTTAATTATCCGAAAATCTGTAGTAGATTTGGTTTTGGCTATTGAGGCAGAATATTGGCGGGAAAAACTTAAAACTCGCCTTTCGCCGCACCTTCCATGATTTTGCGCAACTTATCACGAACGACAATGGCATCTGTTTTCAACTCGACCGGCAACTCTTTGCCACCATAAATCATAAAGTCCATGTCAATCGCATACAGCCAGATGCTACCATCTGTTTTTTCGACCACGCTAATAGTGCAAGGCATCATGGCTGTGTAAGCATCATTGTAATCAGCCATTTTCATCCCGGTGCGAACATCGCAAAAGCTCATAAAGCTGACATGGCGATAAGGTTTTCCGGTCACCGCCTCAGCTTGTTTGTAGAACAATGAGTCACTCACAAAGAACATATTGAGATTAGTTGCAATACTTTTCATTGAGTCTTTAACGTCGTCAGCACTCATCCCTTCTTCAGCTTGCACGGCAAAGACCATTGCATTAGCCGGGTCTTTTTCGTTCAGCAGCTTGGTCATCATGTTTTTGTACACGTCCAACGCTTTCGGATCAAAATCTTTCAGCATCACGTTGAACATAGTATCAATCGGCTCGCCGCCGTCCATCACGCCCTTCATCACCTCGCTTAACATCGCTTTGGTGTTTTCGTCGGTATCTTCCTTAGCCATCACTGATACCATCGCATCAACGGGTTGTTGTTTATCCCGAATAACTTTTGTAGCCATCTGACTAAACATTGCGCGACTTTGTGCGTCCATGTTGCCGAGAACGGGCGACAGCCAAAGCCCACCGCCGATTAGCACGATAATTGCCAAAACGCCAATAAATGCAAGTAAATTCCGAATCATCCTCTGTTTTCTCCTAATTGTGGTTAGCCTTTAGGCTGGTTTTTAATGAATGATAAAAATACCAAACCTGAGCAAAATTTGATGTATTTGTTAAGCCAACAGGCTTAACTTTCACACAAAAACTTGACGGGTTTAAGCGCGTTCGCGCCAGCAACAGCAGCGGCAAAAAACTTACCCTAACTGAGATAAGTTACAATGCCACAAACACCTTTTTATTATGGCATAACAAAAAGGCATTTTCCAAGCAATATCAGTTTGTCAACCGTATAAATACGCGGGCTTAAACCCAATAAGTTGCGCGGCTAATTTTTCATAACAGGCAGCTACTCATTCGGAGTCGCTATCGCCTTAGCTTTTTGCAGCAATTCAATAATACCGTCCGCCATGATTTGATAGCCTTTTTCATTAGGTAAGCCATTGGCACTCAGATATTCAGGGGTAGCCAACACCTTGCTCAACATACCGCCGTGATACGGCACATCAAAAGCAGAAGCCAATTTGCGATAAAATTTTGGCGGCGCGAGATACGGACCACTTTCCGGCATTCCCACCAGCAACACCTGCACGCCGCGCTGTTGTGCGGCGTTAATCATGCTGCGAAATAAATCAATCACATTAGCTGCCGCATCATCATCCAGCAAGGCGTAGCCGCCGTGCATTAAAATCACCACATCAGGTTTTTCTGCATCCAATGCACGCGGCAGACGCTGCGCAGCGGGACGAAGCCTTTCTTTTTCCACCCCCGCATTAATCACCGTGCGCTGTAATCGCGCTTGTAACAAGCCAACAAAGCCCTGATTTTCAGGCAAATGCGCTGCTCGTGTCAGCTCATCGCCAAAGGCAAGAATTTTCGCATCGGCCGCTAAAGGCGGCAATTCCGGCACTTTAGAACAAGCACTGAGCAATAATAATAGGCTACCAAGCCCAATCAGATAATGGAGCGTTTTCATTTTCATGGCGTTATTTCCTGAGTTAAAAGCTGTTATATTAACCTAATTGATATTGGGAGTGGCTGACTTCCAAGTCAGCCAAGCGGCGAAGCCGCTAATCGCCTACGGCGATTTGGCTAAACTGGCGCTTAGCCACTCCCGTGCAATCTATGATAGTTTTGTTTATGCTATTTGGCTTGATTTTTATTTTTATTGCAACACAGGAAAAAACATGAAAAAGAAAGCATTAATTACCGGCATCACAGGACAGGATGGTGCCTACTTAGCCGAGTTTTTAATTAAACAAGGCTATGAAGTACACGGCATTAAACGTCGCTCATCGCTGTTTAATACCGACCGCATCGATCATCTTTACCAGGACCCACATCAAAAAGATGTGCGCTTAGTCCTGCATCATGGCGATCTGACCGATTCCAGCAGCTTAATTCGCATTATTCAACAGGTACAGCCGGATGAAGTCTATAACCTCGCGGCGCAAAGCCATGTGGCAGTTTCTTTTGAAGAGCCTGAATACACTGCCAACACCGATGCACTCGGCACATTACGCATTTTAGAAGCCATCCGCATGTTGGGTTTAACAAAAAAAACCCGTTTTTATCAAGCTTCCACATCGGAATTATTCGGTAAAGTGCAAGAAATCCCACAACGCGAAACCACGCCTTTTTACCCGCGCTCGCCTTACGCCGCCGCCAAACTGTACGCCTACTGGATTGTGGTCAATTACCGCGAAGCTTATGGCATTTACGCTTGCAATGGCATTTTGTTTAACCATGAAAGCCCGGTGCGTGGCGAAACCTTTGTGACACGCAAAATTACTCGTGGCTTGGCGCGGATTAAACTGGGGCTGCAAGATTGTTTGTATTTGGGCAACATGAATGCGCAACGCGACTGGGGACATGCCAAAGATTATGTGCAAATGCAGTGGCTTATGTTGCAACAAGAAGAGCCTGAAGATTTTGTGATTGCCAGCGGCGAGCAGCACAGCGTGCGCGAATTTGTACAATTATCCGCCGACGCGCTGCAAATGCCACTGCGCTGGGAAGGCGAAGGAGTCGATGAAAAAGCCTATCACGCCGATACCGGGCAGGTGATTGTCGCTGTTGATCCGCGTTATTTCCGTCCTACCGAAGTAGAAACGCTGCTAGGCGATGCCAGCAAGGCAAAAGAAAAACTCGGTTGGACAGCAAAAATTTCTTTTATGGACATGGTCAAAGAAATGGCAGAAAAAGACTTGAAACTTGCCGGGCGCGACGCGCTGTGTCAAAAAGAAGGCTTTGATACCTTTAATTACTATGAATAACGATAGAATTGATACTCATATCTGCTGAGGGGGAAGTTCCCTCGGCCTACTCGACCATGGCGCGTAGGGCGGATTAAGCGCAGCGTATCCGCCTTGTCTTTTAACATCTGGCGGATACGGCGCAAAAAGACGCGCCTTAATCCGCCCTACGTAGGCTGGGCATCCTGCCATCGTTTTGCGTGCGCGACGAAAAGATGTCGCGCACCCTACCGGGCTGTGTGTTAAAACGGCACGAATATAAACTTTATGGCTGTTATAATGAATGGCGGCAATTAATCTGACTTTGTTGCCGGCAATATTAAAAACGGTTAATTTTCCAACGGGGTCAGCGTGTGGAAATAACGCTTTTATTTCGTGAAATGAATTAAAGTTGTTTGTTTTAATGGTTTGATACCAATGTTGTAGCCCGTAGGGCGGATTAAGCGCAGCGTATCCGCCTTGTCTTTAAGCGTAACGTATCCGCCTTGTCTTTTAACATTCGGCGGATACGGCGCAAAAAGACGCGCCTTAATCCGCCCTACCTGTGGTCTCCACGATTTTTATTTCCTCTTCCGTTAAGCCATAAAGCGCATAAACCAGCGCGTCTATTTGTTTTTCTAATTCGCGGGTATCAATCCCCGCTTTTTTATTGGCTAGGATTTTATCGACTAATTCAATGAAGGGTTGTTGATCGGGGGCGGGAATTTTTGGAATGGGCATTTGTTCAATTTCATAACCCATTACATGATTATTTGTAGATGTCTTTCTGAAAAACCAATCCATAAACTTTGAATTTAGCATTGCCAAAACAAACTTGTTATTGCGTTCATCTTTTAACAAAATTTTGTTCGCAGTATGCCCAAAAAGAAAACCCTCATTTTTGTTTGTTAGACAAAAATGTAATCGCCACTTATCAGTTGTTCCCGTCACCTCTTGCCCAACAATGAATTGCATATTTTGATTATTTTTTACATTTTCTCGAAGCAAGGAAGATGAAACATATTCTTCTGTTTCTGGAATTAGCTTATATCTTTGAATGTGCTTTCCTCGATACAATTTCACAGGCGTTTTAACCGTTGAAAAATAATTTTTTGCCGTTGTTAAATTCAAATCGCCTTGCCTAATTTCCGACATGAATTCAATTAACGGTTTGCTGTTTTTTATAGCCAACTGCATTATTTTAAAATCGCCTTTTTTAATCAGAGGAATGAAAAAACTGTTTGGATAGAATTCTTGAACAATTGATTGTCTCATTTCTTCAAACTGCAAATTCCTTATTGAGTTTATGTTATTGCTGGATGAAATTAAAAAAGCTTCGTCGTTGTTTGGTTTATTTTTCACAAAATTACAAATGCACGTTCCTTGTAAGACTGATTCAAATACTTGAGCATATGAAGCTTTAGATTTTTTTGGAAACTCTACAAAAAATTTAATTTTTGTTTTTGTCAACAATAATTCACGGGTGAATTGGGCGGATATGTCAGCCATTAAAGAACTTTGCGCAATTAAACAAGAAACGCCACCATCTTTTAATAAATTAAATGATTGCTCAACAAATACTTTATATAAATTCTGTTTACCTTTGTCTTTGCCTTCTGAATATGGAAATTGTAACGGGCTAAAAATTCCTTTTTTAACTTGAACATAAGGCGGATTACCAATCACAATATCAAACCCAGTTAAAATCCCAAACATCCATTCCGCATCAAAAAACCCCGCCGAGGCATTTTGGTCATACGGATTCCACTGCACAATTTTATCCGCCTGTTCTACCGGACAAGCCAATTTCAACAATTCGGCGCGTAATGCTTCTAATAATTGATGTTCATTTTCCTGCAATCGCTTTTTCTTGGCTCGGGTATTCGCTGAAAAATACTTTTGCCGCTGCGCTTTCAGTTTATGCTCCAAATCGCGCACGGGTTTATAAATCCAATCATCTTGCGCGGGCAAATGAAAATCCAAACCCATTAACGTATTCGCCGCCACAAACTTGGTTTCTAAATTGGGCAGCGCACGAACCCCGCGATTAGGTCGGCTGTTATCAAAATGCTGTTCTGCCATCAGCGAAATAAAAAACCGCAACTTGGCAATCTGCGCCGCCACCGGCTGAATATCCACACCATAAATACATTCGCGGATTAAATACAACTTGCGCCCATAATCTGAACTGTTACATTCAAACTCTTCATCAATTTCTTGCAAACGCGCTTGGCGTTCTGGTTGCGCCTGAATATCCAATGCTTGCGCCGCTTCTTTCAGGGCTTTTTGTTTCTGTAATTCGCGCCATTGCACATTATCCGGGTCTAACTTACGCAACACCAACACCAATTTATGCAAAATCCCCATCGGAAACGCGCCTGAACCACAGGCAGGGTCGAGAATTTTCAAATCATAAACCGCCTGAATCAGCTTGTGCGTTAGCGCAGCATCGCATGGATTGCCGGTTTCAGTATAAGACAATAGCCCGCGCAACAAACCTTGCAGGTTTTCAAAACCTGCAAGGTTTTTTTCGGATTTAACACACTGTCAAAATACGCCAACAAACTTTCATCTACCATATAATCGACAATTTCACGCGGCGTATAAAACGAACCCGTTTGTTTGCGTGCGGTGACGCCGGTTTCAGGATTATACGCCGCCAGCAAATTCTCAAAAATCTTGCCTAACAATTCGGGGTCAAGCGCAATTTCTTCTTCCAGCGGTGTGTTTTCCGCAATCGTGAATTTATACGCATTTAAGATTTCAATTAAACCGCGTGTTTTATAGGTCTTGTTTTTAGTCGCGTAAATCGCATTCAAATCAACGTCCATCTCTGCACCGAAAAATAACGCATCCGGTACTTTCAACAAATCCTCATTTTTTGGATTATTCGAGAAACAATCCAGACGCATTTTTTCATCGTCTAAACATTCAAACAAGCCGCCATTCAAAAACGGCACAGCTTCAAATAATTTCAAAGCCATGTCCGGCTGTTTGAAAAAACGCGCATAACGGTAAAAGCCATGCTGCAAATAGCCTTGACTCTTGCCATGATATTGCGTTTCCGGCGAAAATGCCCGTTTGTCCATTTCGGTATTCAAGGTTGCAAAAAACAAATTCTGCAAAATCGCCTTGTAATAGGTGCTACCGGTTTTATCCTTGAAATTTAATATCCCGTCTAGGTAGTTTTTATCAAACAAATTCTCAGGAATTAAGCCTTTTTCTTTCACAAACCAGATAAACACCAAGCGCGTAATCATCCGAATCATCGCCACCGACTGCGTTTCATCTTGCGTTTTGCCGGGATATTGAGGAAAAACAACATGCTGCGAAGCCCCAAAATACCAGTTGGCAATCTCCTGATAAAATTTCTTATTTAAGACTGAAATACTTAAGGTGTTTAGCCAAGCATGATGCAGCCCGACAAAATGTTTAATCTTGTGTTTTTTGTTTAATTCTACAAATGATAAATCATTCAAAATATCCAGATGCGCTCGATGCGGGTTTTTAATCCGAATATCTTTAATCAGCGAGACCTTTTCTAACACATCTTTGCTGGCATCACTTTTACCTATGCGCCGATGAATCGCTGACAAAGTGAGGGTATCGCCATGCTTAAACAAAATCATCGCCGGCATATCAAAAATTTTATTCACCGCACGGGTGATTGTCGCTAATTGGCTGCGACTATAAGGCCCCGCTTTAAGTTCTAGCGCGATAAATAAATACGATTCAATAATGGTTTGATCGACTTGCCCACCGCTGAAATTTAACGCCGCTTGAAAATCATCAACAGTGAGTTGAAATAACAAATGCGCGGCTTGCCATTCCTTAAACAAACCATGTTGTTGATTAAAACGCTGTTGTTGGTCGTATAATTCAATAAATGCTGTCGGATGAGCGGTTTCTGGCATTTCGCGTGAACTGCTATAGCCTAATGTTTGCCAAAATGCTTTGGCGCATGGATAAAATGCGTCGTTGGCAAAGGTGTGTAAAACATTTTCAATCGTTGCTAGGCTCATTTGATAATCAACCAAGTAATCAAGGTAAAATCCGTTGCTTTATTAGCAACGGCATGTTTTTCTGGAAATAATCCGCCGCGTCCACTTTGTAAACCCGTTGCAGCGCGTTGTTGAAAAGTATCCTCAATGGCATGTAATGCCGCGTCTAACAGCGTGTTATAAATCGTCATATCCTCACCATTATTGGTTTCTTGGTCGAACGCACTGCATAAAGCTTCATAAACTTTGTCTGCATTGACACATAACTCGCGCAAAATATCTAGGATATGTTTGGGTTGCGCAAAGGTATGGCGTATTTTACCGTCTTGTCCAACGTAGATTAAAAAATAAGGTTGTAGCGGATTGATGCTTGGCGCATTAGTCGAGATTTTTTGTTGTAAACAAAAAATCACCCCCGCGCCTATGCTTTGATGGGCTTTTGGAGCGGGTACTAAGGCATATAAACCTAACGGACTTTGCGCCAATAAGTCGCGGTTTAAGTCGGTAAACTGACCTAAATCGGCGCGAAATTCATCCAGACTAAATGCGGTGAGTGTCACTGTTTCTTGAAAGGCTTCTAAATCTAAAATATCTTCTTCGAGCATTTTCTTGAGTTGTTGGTCTCGATACATGTCTTGTTTTTCATCAAGCTGTCCAAAAATATTATCCGCACCCGTGGCTGTAATATCAACCAATGCCATGCGCGATTCTACCCGTACTTTTAGATTTAAGTATTGCTCAAGCTGCGGGGTTGCCCAGAAGTTAATCATTTTGACGCTTTCATGCAGACTGCCAATCCGATCAATACGCCCAAAGCGTTGAATTAAACGCACCGGATTCCAGTGAATATCATAGTTAATCAGTACATCACAATCTTGTAAGTTCTGGCCTTCAGAAATACAATCGGTGGCAATTAAGACATCAATTTCTTCGTGCTGCGGCATGGATGCAGTATTTTGGCGTTGCTTGGCACGCGGCGAGAAATTCAGCAAAATACTGTTGTAATGGTTATCGCCCAATGTGGTTTTGGTTTTCGTTCCACTGACCATTGCAATATGCGTTTTGAGATTTTCTCCAATATATTTAACAAGATTATCGTATAAATAATCAGCCGTATCGGCAAAGGCGGTAAAAATAAGCACTTTGCGATTTTTCTGTCCGCTTTTATCAATCGTAGGCTGGGTAATTTTATTGTGAATCAATTGTTTTAAGCGGGCTAACTTGGCATCGCGGTGCACTTCCACTTGTTTTGCTGCCGTGCTTAAATGGGCTAATTTTTCTCTATCTTGGCGCAAATCACTTAACCAAGCAGTGAGATCAATATCTGCTAATTTGAATTTTATTTTTTTGCCCACTTCAAATGCTTGTTCTAATGTTTCGTTGTCTTCTTCTTCCAGTTGAACATCATCCTCTTCAATTTCTACGTCTTTATTCGGTACAGTCTGAAATTGTTCAATTTTATCAATTAACGTATCAATTTTGGCAACGGTGCGTTCCATCGTGATACTAAACGAATAAATTGAGCTTTCCAGACGTTTGAGAAAGTTGATTTTCATCATACCAATCAAAAATCCTTCGCGCTTTATTTGCGAGAAATTGCCTGCCTGTAATTGATAGTGGTCGCGGCGGTTTTCTAACAAATAAGAGGAGGGTTTATATAACGCCAGTTTGTAGTCTGAAATTTCTTCATTGAGTTTTTCATAACTCATAAACTTTTCATAAAGGTCTATTTCAACATAAGCATGTTCTGGTTTCGCTCGGCGAGGAAAGCCGCCAAGGTCATCAAGCACTTGCGGATAGTAACGCAGAATATGTTGGCGCGAGCGGGCAATGGTTAATTCATCAAGCAAGCTGAAGAAGTCGCCATTTAATTTTTCGAGCAAATTTTTACTGTGACGGGGTTCTTGGCTTGCCCATTCGGAGAAGACTTTTTGTCCATTGCGCAGTGTTTGTTGAATACTGCTAATGCCGAGACTGTCATTAAAAACGCCATCTTGTTCGGCAGTTATTAAGCGTATTTGTTGATGTAAATCGGATAAATCAGTATTCACCGGCGTTGCAGAAAGCAGTAGCACTTTGGTTTTGCCTCCCGCTTTAATGACATTTTCCATGAGCTTTGCATAGCGGTTGCCGCTATTGCGGAAATGGTGAGATTCATCAATCACCACTAAATCGTAAGCAGACCAGTTAAAACGCTCCAAGTTCACCCCGTGTGATTGTCCTTTATGACGGACTAAATCGGTATGCGCCAGCACATGATACTGAAATTTGTCGGCTGCAAAGGGATTGAACATGCTATTTTGACTGGCTTGAAAAACTGTCCAGTTTTCGCTGAGTTTTTTTGGACATAAGACTAGAACTTGTGCGTTGCGCAGTTCAAAGTATTTAATGACCGCTAAGGCTTCATAGGTTTTTCCTAAACCTACGCTGTCTGCCAAAATACAACCGCCGTGTTTAAGTATTTTATTGATCGCGCTTGTGCTACCGTCTTGTTGAAAGCTAAATAAATGCTGCCAGATTTGGCTGTTGGTTAAAGCTTTTAGAATAGGCAATTCGTTATCTTGTTTGGGTAATTCAATATCGGTTTTGAATAAGTGATAAAGGGTTTTATAGTAAATAAATTGCGGCGTGTGGTCGCTATATAGGCGCGACAAATACTCTAGCACTTCTTTTTTAACATCTTTGACCCGATTTTCGTCGTGCCATATCTCATCAAACCAGCATTTTAAGTCTTTAATATCGCGTAGGCTATCGACAATTAAATTCAATTCGAGATTGCTATGCGCTTTGTCGCCCAGTCCAAGTCCATTGACGGTGAAATTAGAACTGCCTAAAATGGCGGATTCAACCCCTTTATCATCAATATGATACATTTTGCCATGTAGCAAATTAACTTGTTTGACCGATTTTATTTCTACTTTCTGGCTGATCCAGTCAGCGCATTGCTTGGCGGCAAATTTTTGGCTCAAGCGGTTGCTTAAATAAAGACCGCTGTCTTCGAGATCAAAAGATTTTTTATCATCGCGTTCTGGGTCGAGTACAAAACGGGGTTCTCCAAATAAAAATCTCAAGCTGTCAATGTCAAGCAGGGCTTTTTTGAGTTTTTCAAAAGCGTAGATTGTGAAATAAGCGGATATAATGGAAAGTTTAGAGTGCGGACAAATTTTTTCGTGTAAAAACGCTCCTACTTTGCCGCGACCATGATTATCGCGGATACCTGATTTGAGCATGAGAACCTCTCTTGTTGTTTAATTAAATTACGCTGCCGAGCATTCGCGTTCGCGCCACAAAAAGACCTGGCGCAAACCCTACCCCTTTGCCAGAAGTGCGGGGTGTTATGCAAGCTTTACGGATGTTATTAAATCTTCATCCCTAAATATACTATTTTTTCTCCATAGGGATAGGAAGGGATAGGAAGGAATAGGAAAGGCTTACGCCATCCCAGACAGCGACTTATTCTCGATGGTAGGGATGGCGGTTTAACAGACTCCAAGCGCGGTAAATTTGTTCAGCGACGATAATGCGTACTAGCGGGTGCGGCAGAGTGAGCGGCGACAATGACCAGGTTTGCGCGGCGCGAGCTTGGCAGGCGGCGGCTAAACCTTCAGGTCCGCCGACCAGCAGGCTGAGATTGGGCGTGGTTTGTAGCCAGTGATGCAGGTGTTGCGAGAGGGCTTGCGTGGTCCATTGTGGTCCGCGCTCATCAAGGGCGACAACGTGCGTGTCTTTAGGCAGAGCAGCCAGCATGTTCTCACCTTCTTGTGCTTGTAAACGTGCGATGTCTGCATTTTTGCTGCGTTTGCGCAGTGCAATTTCGACCAAGTGTAGTGCGCATTGTGCGGGTAGGCGTTTGGCATATTCTGCATAGCCTTGCGTGACCCAAGTTGGCATTTTTTGTCCGACACAGATGAGTTGAATGTGCATGATATACCTTGCTTGGAAATGATTTATCTACACACTGTAACTATGAATGGGGTTAAGATACAAGGGCGTGCGCCATCTTTTCGGCGCACACGCGAACTGAAATCTCGCCCGCGTTCGCGCCGCAAAAAAACGCGGCGCAAACCCGACAAAATACTCAAAACATCCATTTATCCCCATTATTTCCATTGTTGGGCATTTTAATCCTTCAAAGCAGGTTTTTTACTATGACAGATTATCAACTCTCCACCCACGCAGTGCGCAGCGGACAAGTGCGTACCCACGAAGGCGAAAACAGCGAAGCCTTGTTTTTAACCTCCAGCTACGTGTTTGCCAACGCAGCGGAAGCGGCGGCGCGTTTTGCGGGCGATGTGCCGGGCAATATTTATTCGCGCTTCACTAATCCCACCGTGCGCAATTTTGAGCAACGTCTAGCCGCGATGGAAGGCGGCGAGCGGTGCGTGGCAACGGCTTCCGGCATGGCGGCAATTTTAAGCACTTGCATCGGCTTATTGAAGGCGGGCGATCACATTGTTGCATCGCGCAGTATTTTTGGCACCACCGTGGTGTTGCTCGGCACTATGCTGGCAAAATTCGGCATTGAAACCAGCTTTGTTGAACTCACCGATGTGGAGGCTTGGCAGGCTGCCATACGCCCCAATACGCGCTTTTTATTTCTCGAAACCCCCTCAAATCCGCTCACAGAAGTAGCAGATATTCGAGCTTTGGCGGCTATTGCCCATCAAAACGACTGTTTGCTGATAGTGGATAATTGCTTTTGCACCCCTGCTTTGCAGCAACCGCTGAAACTGGGGGCTGATATTGTGATTCATTCCGCCACTAAATATTTAGATGGACAAGGGCGTTGCATTGGCGGCGCGGTGGTGGGCGGCAATGAACAACTCAATGATGTGTTTGGTGTCATTCGTACTGCGGGTCCCGCTATGAGTCCGTTTAATGCGTGGGTGTTTCTCAAGGGCTTGGAAACCTTGACTATTCGCATGAAGGCGCACAGCGAGAGTGCTTTGCAACTGGCGCGGTGGCTGGAGCAGCAGCCAGCCGTTGAGCGGGTTTACTATCCGGGTTTGGCTTCGCATCCGCAATATGAATTAGCCACTCAACAGCAAAAAGCCGCTGGCGGTTTGTTGTCTTTTGTGCTTAAAGGCGGGCAGGCAGAGGCTTGGCAACTCATTGATAATACGCAGTTATTTTCCATTACTGCCAATTTGGGCGACAGCAAAACTACCATCACCCATCCAGCCACTACTACGCACGGACGCTTAACCCCCGAACAGCGTGAACAAGCCGGCATTAGTGATGGTTTGGTGCGCATTTCTGTAGGTTTGGAAGATATTCAAGATATTCAAGCAGATTTGCATACGGCTTTGGCGGTATTGGCTTGACGTTTTAGCAGAACTGCCTGTATTCTCAGCAAACAGTGTGTTTATACTCATACGGACTATGATGAGTGTACATTTTAAAAAATTAACCGGGATACAGATGATGTCAGTTATGAGCGAAACGATTTCTATTAAAACAGGCGAAACGACTTTAAGCAGTCAAGAACTGGGATTGCGTACTGAAGTTGAAGTGGTGATTGGAGAGTTGGACGGGTCTTTTGGTAGTGCTTTTGCCACTTTGTTTGGGCAAGATGTGGACGGACAGACCTGCTTTTTAGCTTTCTTAAAAGAAAATGTGCAAGTGCGTCCTGCCACTTTGATTGTCAATAAGTCGGGCAATACCGAAGAAGGTTATCTCCGCGTTTGGAATGAGGTCATACAACCCGGTGTTGGACATGGTGTTGTTGATGCGGTGCGCAATGGCGATATACCGAAAAAGAAAGCCAACGATGTAGGCATTATTGTGATGTTATGGGCTGCGCCAGACATTGTTGATGTAGCGGGAGCAGAGCATTATAAATTATTCGATCTGCATCGTGAAGCTACCTGCAAAGCCATTCACAAAGCCATGAATAATGAGCCGAGTATTGATTGGCTACTCGAAAAACAAGACGATATTGCCAAGCATTTTTATCCTTTAGATAAAGACGCTAATTTTGAATAAGCTGTTTTTTTAAGCGATAGTCAGATAAAAAACCACCTGCACGGTGGTTTTTTTGTCTGTGAGTCTAAACCCAGTGAAACTTGCACAAGGAAATATTCACATGCAAGAACGCTTTTTTAACAATGCAGGACCCAACAAACTTGATCTCAATTACACCTTGCCCCCGCTAGAGCGGCTGAATTTAGCAGAAATCCAGCATTTTATCGCGCAGCAACGCTATTTTGTGCTTCACGCTCCGCGCCAAACCGGTAAAACCACCACGCTACTGGCTTTAATGGAGTATCTGAACCAGCAAGGTCATTATTATTGCCTTTATGCCAATATTGAGCCTGCGCAAGCCATGCGCGAAGATGTGACGCGGGCAATACGGGTTATGATGAGTTCTATTGCCAGTGCCGCTCACTTGTATCTCAACAATGAACAACTTAATGCGTATCGCCAGCAAATTATCGCAGAAGGTGAAATTGAAGAAGGGATAAAACAATTACTCAGCGTGTGGGCAGAACACAGCGATAAACCCATTGTGCTGCTATTGGACGAAGTAGATGCGCTGATTGGCGACACCCTGATCTCCTTGCTGCGCCAACTGCGAGCGGGCTACACGCAACGCCCCGGCGCGTTTCCGCAAGCGGTGATTTTATGCGGTGTGCGCGATGTGCGCGATTACCGTATTCATTCCAATCAGAGTAAAGAAGTGATTAGCGGCGGCAGTGCATTTAACATCAAGGCAAAATCCTTGCGCATGGGGAATTTTACCGGGAAAGAAAGTCGTACTTTGCTGTTACAACACACGCAAGCCACCGGACAGGTGTTTACTGAAGCCGCTTTGCAACGTTTGTGGGAACTTTCACAAGGTCAACCTTGGCTACTCAATGCGTTGGCATATCAACTCACGTTTGAAATGGAAGAAAACCGCGACCGCTCGCGGATACTAGATGTAGATGCTGTTGAAGAAGCGAAGGAAAGTCTGATTTTACGCCGCGATACGCACCTCGACCAGCTTGCCGATAAGCTCCTGGAGCCGCGTGTCAAGCGCGTCATTGCCCCTATTCTGCTGAGTGACGGCGATCCCGATAAACTTGCCACCGATGACTTGCAATATGTACGTGATTTAGGCTTGATCACGCCGAGCGGCGCGGTGCGCATCGCCAATCCGATTTATCGAGAAATCATCCCGCGTGAACTCAATGAATCCACTACTGATTTCATTATGCAGGAAACCGCTTGGTACATTCAGCCCGACGGACGCTTAGACATGCCCAAACTGCTGGGCGCGTTTCAAGAATTTTTCCGCGAACATTCCGAACATTGGATAGAGCGTTTTGATTACAAAGAAGCCGGTCCGCAGTTGTTGTTGCAAGCATTTTTGCAACGCATTGTCAATGGCGGTGGGCGAATTGAGCGCGAATATGGCTTAGGACGGATGCGTACCGATTTATTGGTGCTGTGGTTTTATGCCGACAAACAACAGCAAAAAATTGTTTTAGAACTGAAAATTCTGCGTGGCTCGCGGGACAAAACCATTGAGCAAGGATTAGCGCAAACTTGGGAATACGCCGACCGCTGTCAAGCTGAACAAGCGCATTTGCTGATTTTTGATCGCAGTGAGAAAGCTTGGGAAGAGAAAATTTTTCAGCAACAAGGGCGTTTTCGAGAGCAGGAAATTAGAGTGTGGGGCATGTAAACGCTTGCTAAGGAATGACCACAAAATAATGCCCACAAGTACGCGGGCGTAAACCCTCTAGGCTTTGAAAACCTAGAAGGTTTGAGTTTCGGCTATTATTGAATGCCCATGCCTAAGTCATGCTTAAATAAGGTTGTATTCATACAGGGAAATCCCTATAGTTTGCCAACATTTACTGGTCCCGATAATACCGCGTTCGGTCGGAAACTGCTTTCCGGGATGCCGGTAATGGCTGATGTAGCACGCCGCGCCACAAACCACTCTCAGAGATATTGTTATACTCATACCTGAATCACGTTATGCGCTGAGTGCTTTTTGCTGCAAAACATCGCTTGACGCGCAACATAGATCCATTCAGCCCGGAGCAAAAGCGGTTTTTTCACGTTTTAAGACTTCAAAACCGATGAAAAAGAAGGCTTTTGCGTAACATCAGCAAGTAAAGCAAAAAATCCAGTTTCTGGCGGTATGAGTGTAAAATAACTGAAAATCCGTATCATCATTTTAGGGAAGTAATCAAATGACCTCTGCAAATTTGTCTAGCTCAACCTTACCAAGCCTGCCCCGTGATTTACAAAACATCCAGCAAGCCCGCCACTACAACCCTTTTAGTGTACTCGGTCGTCACCAAGAAAAGGAAAAAGTCACAGTACGCGCTTTTTTGCCGTTCGCTGAACAAGTGACCCTACAGCCCGGCAATATTGCCCTGCAACGCCATAGCGGCACCGATATTTTTGAATGGCAAGGCAACGCCCGCCAAGTTCCCGAACACTATCAACTAACTTGGATTGATGAAGCCGGTCATGCACATACGCATTATGATCCTTACTGCTTCGCAGCGCAGCTTGAAGATTTTGATTTGCATCTGTTTTCTGAAGGCAAACACTGGCACGCTTACCGTTTTTTAGGGGCGCGCTTGCATGAGATTGGGGGTATTCAAGGCGTATTGTTCGCTGTGTGGGCACCGAATGCCGAGCGCGTCAGTGTGGTCGGCGAGTTTAATCGTTGGGATGGACGCTGCCATCCGATGCGCGTACATCCGGCTGGGGTGTGGGAACTGTTTATCCCCGCTTTGCCAGCGGATACGCTGTACAAATACGAGCTGCGCGCACGTAATGGCGATATTTTGCTAAAAACCGATCCTTACGGACGACATTTTGAGCTACGTCCAAATACTGCTTCGATTGTGCTTAATGATAGCGATTACGATTGGCAGGACGCTGCGTGGATGGATAAACGCCAAAAAAGCGATTGGCTACACACGCCCATGTCGATTTATGAAGTGCATCTTGGCTCTTGGCAGCGCGATGAGGAAGATAATTTTCTGAATTACCGCGAATTGGCGCATCGTTTGGTTGATTATGTTAAAGAAATGGGCTTTAGCCATATTGAATTGCTGCCGATTACCGAGCATCCGTTTGATGGCTCTTGGGGCTATCAAACCACAGGTTATTACGCCCCGACCAGCCGTTTTGGCACACCGCAAGATTTCCGTTATTTTGTTAATTATTGCCATCAACACGACATCGGCGTATTTCTCGACTGGGTGCCGGCGCATTTTCCTAAAGATGCGCACGGTTTGGCGCGGTTTGACGGCACCGCGCTGTACGAACACGAAGACCCGCGCAAGGGCGAGCATCTCGACTGGTCAACGCTGATTTATAATTACAGCCGCCACGAAGTGAAAAATTTTTTACTGTCTAGCGCGGTGTTTTGGCTTGAAGAGTGTCATCTCGACGGGTTGCGCGTGGATGCGGTGGCTTCCATGCTGTATCTCGATTACTCGCGTGAGGACTGGATTCCTAACGAATATGGCGGACGCGAGAACCTTGAGGCGATTGAATTTTTACGCGAACTCAACAGTGTCTCGCACGGCGAACACCCCGGCACCTTGATCATGGCAGAAGAATCGACTTCTTGGCCCCAAGTCACGCGCCCCGCCTGGTTGGGCGGCTTGGGCTTTTCCATCAAATGGAACATGGGCTGGATGAACGACACCTTGAGCTTTATCAGTAAAGACCCGATTCATCGCAAATACCATCATGACATGCTGACCTTCAGTATGCTCTATGCCTTTACGGAAAATTTCCTATTGCCCTTCTCGCATGATGAAGTGGTGCATGGCAAACACTCCATGCTGTACAAAATGCCCGGCGATGAATGGCAACGCTTTGCCAATTTGCGCCTGCTTTACACCTACATGTTCACCCACCCAGGTAAAAAATTGCTGTTTATGGGGACTGAATTTGGACAAGGCGACGAATGGGATGCCGCCAAAGTGCTAGATTGGTACGTGCTGGACTACGCCTATCACCAGGGGCTAAAAAGTCTAGTTAAAGACCTCAACCAGCTTTATCACCACAACCCCGCGCTGTATCACTATGAATTTGAATGGAACGGCTTTGAGTGGGTAGATTGCCACGATGCCGAGCAGTCGATTTTAAGCTACATCCGCAAAAACGATGATGAACATCTGGTAGTGATTATCAACTTCACCCCCATTCCCCGCGAAAACTACCGCATCGGCGTGCCTGAGGGCGGTTATTACCAAGAAATCTTCAATTCTGATTCCACTTACTACGGCGGCAGCAACCTGGGTAACGGTATGGGTGCGTTAGCCACTGAAGATAAAGCTTGGATGGAACGCCCTTACTCGCTGTCTCTCACTATCCCGCCGCTGGCTGCTATTGTCTTGCAACCTGTTCATGGCAGTTTGGGGGACGGTGTGGCAGATGACAAAGAAATCCTAGAAGACGATTAAGGCAGGAAAAACACACCTCCAAACCGAAATGTAGGCGGATTAAGCGAAGCGTATCCGCCTCCCAAATGTAGGGCGGATTAAGCGAAGCGTATCCGCCTCCCTCCCTGCCGTACTGCTTCAAACAAACACACCCCCGCGGCGACTGAGACATTCAAGCTTTCCACGCTGCCGTGCATGGGTATTTTGACCAACTGATCACAGGTGTCGCGGGTCAAACGCCGCAAACCTGTCTCTTCGCCACCCAACAGCAACGCCACCGCGCCGCTCAGATCGGCTTGGTATAGAGAGGCTTGCGCTGCGTCGTCAGTGCCGACTAGCCACACGCCGCGCTCACGCAAGCCACGCAAGCAGCGGGCTAAATTGGTGACACTTAACAACGGCACGGTTTCCGCCGCGCCGGAAGCCACTTTGCGCACTGTCGCCGACAAACCTACGGCGCGATCTTTGGGAATAATCACTGCCAAAACGCCGGCTGCGTCTGCGCTGCGTAAACAAGCACCGAGATTATGCGGGTCTTGCACGCCATCCAAAACCAGCAGCAAAGGTTTTTCCGTACCGGTTTCCAGCTTCTCCCACAGCCAATCTTCATCCAAGAGTGTCGCGGCTTTGCAACGTGCTACCACGCCCTGATGCTGCCCTTGTTCTGCCAGCTTGTCTAAAGTTTTACGCGGCACATCCTGCCAAGCTATGCCTTGTTGCTGCGCCGCCTCAAGCACCTGCTGCATACGCTGATCGTCGCGCTCGCGCAGCACGTAAAGCTCCATCACCCGCTGCGGGGATTGCTGCAATAAATGTAGTATTGCGTGTAAACCAAAAATATGTTCTGTTTTCATTAGTGTTCCAGAGGTTGCGCTGCGCGAGGGTGGCGCGAACGCGAATGCTCATTTCTTATCGGTAACAATCCCACTCGCCTGCTTAAATTCCATAGCTTTGGCTTCCAAGCCTTTTTCTAAGGCGGTTTCCACATCGTCAATACCCTTTTTTTGCGCATAATCTCGCACCTCTTGGGTGATTTTCATGGAGCAAAAATGCGGTCCGCACATGGAACAAAAATGCGCCACTTTGGCGGATTCTTTGGGCAGGGTTGCATCGTGAAATTCTCGCGCTCGCAGCGGGTCTAGCCCCAGATTAAACTGGTCTTCCCAGCGAAATTCAAAGCGCGCTTTGGACATGGCGTTGTCGCGGATTTGCGCCCCCGGATGTCCTTTTGCCAAGTCCGCAGCATGGGCGGCGATTTTATAGGCAACAATGCCTTCGCGCACATCGTGCTTATTCGGCAGCCCCAAATGCTCTTTGGGCGTGACGTAGCATAACATGGCGCAGCCGTACCAGCCGATTTGCGCCGCGCCTATCGCTGAGGTGATGTGATCGTAGCCGGGGGCGATGTCGGTGGTCAGCGGTCCCAACGTGTAAAACGGTGCCTCATCACAATCGCGCAGTTGTTTGTCCATGTTTTCTTTAATCATTTGCATGGGAACGTGTCCGGGTCCTTCAATCATCACTTGTACGTCGTGCGCCCAAGCGATTTTAGTCAATTCGCCCAAGGTTTCGAGTTCGGCAAATTGCGCTGCGTCATTCGCGTCGGCAATGCAGCCCGGACGCAAGCCGTCGCCCAAGCTGAAAGAGACATCATAAGCTTGCATAATTTCACAGATTTCCGCGAAATGGGTGTAAAGAAAACTCTCCTGATGATGCGCCAAGCACCATTTCGCCATAATCGAGCCGCCACGCGAGACGATGCCAGTGACGCGCTCGGCAGTCAGCGGCACAAAGGGCAGTCGCACACCGGCATGAATAGTAAAATAATCAACGCCTTGTTCGGCTTGTTCGAGGAGCGTGTCGCGGAACAGTTCCCAGCTCAACTCCTCCGCTTTGCCATCGACTTTTTCCAACGCCTGATAAATCGGCACAGTGCCAATCGGCACGGGCGCGTTGCGGATAATCCATTCGCGGGTTTCGTGAATATGCTTGCCAGTGGATAAATCCATCACCGTATCGCCGCCCCAGCGCAGCGACCAAATCATTTTTTCCACTTCTTCGGCAATCGAAGAACTCAGTGCTGAGTTGCCAATATTCGCATTGATTTTTACCAAAAAATTGCGCCCGATGATCATGGGTTCGAGTTCGGGGTGATTAATGTTTGCCGGAATAATCGCTCGCCCTCGCGCCACTTCATCGCGCACAAATTCAGCGGTGATTATCTGCGGAATGCTCGCGCCAAAACTTTCCCCCGCATGTTGCTGTAGCAAGCCCGCGTCTTGCAAAGCCTCGCGTTTTTGATTTTCGCGGATAGCAACAAATTCCATTTCCGGGCTGATGATGCCCTGCTTGGCATAGTGCATTTGCGTCACCTTGTTGCCCGCTTTAGCGCGGCGTGGCGAGCGCAAATGTGGAAAACGCAGCGCATCAAGCGCGGCTGCGTGTAAGCGTTGCTGCCCGTAGTCGGAGCTTAAACAAGGTAATACTTCAGTGTCATCGCGCTCAATAATCCACGCATTACGAATCGGTGTTAAGCCGCGATGCAGGTCTAAATCGGCTTGCGGGTCCGCATAAACGCTGCTGGTGTGATACACAGTCAGCGGCGGATTGGATTGCGTGCCGCGCTCGGTGTGGGTGTCGCTCAGGGTGATTTCACGCATCGGTACGCGCACATCTTCACGCGAACCTTGTACATAAACGATTTTAGAATGGGGGAAGGGGGTTAACGCTTCGGGCTTGAGTAAATCGGTTTGATTAATCACATCTTGGGGTCTCGCGCTCATAAATTGCCTCATGGTTTGCAGAGGAGTCCAGTCCTCATGGAGAGATGAGCATAGCAATGCTCAGAATAAACAAACGCTGGGGAACAAAAAAAGCAGAAACACCATGCTTCCCTACGCCAGCATGAACTGGTTCAGGTTCAAAGGGTATCTCTCAGCCCTGCGCGACAGATTTCCGCAGAACACCCCCAGCTATACTGCTTCAGATAGATAATTTCCAAAAACCTGTCAGGTTTGCTTGAGGAATTTCAGTATCTGAACATCTATATATCCAGCAAGGTATAGAACTTAAGGGCTTTTTTCAATAAAAATAAAGGACAGATGACGAGAGGAGGAGAGACAGGCTTTATGACGTAGGGCGGATTAAGCGAAGCGTATCCGCCTACAGCATGACTTTATGACGTAGGGCGGATTAAGCGAAGCACCCGCCTACAGCATGACTTTATGGCGTAGGGCGGATTAAGCGAAGCGTATCCGCCTACAGCATGACGTACCTGTATTTTTAGTACATCGCTGGTCGCGCTATTTGCAGCAGTTGTTGCGCGGCTGGGTCAATGGGGCTAAGGCTGGCAAAGGCTTTTTGTAGGGCTGCGTCACGCTGGTAAACATCCGGGCGAAACTGCACATTGTTCTCATCATCGACCCACACCGTCCAATATAAAATATAAACGGGCAGGTGTTTCTCCAGAGTGACCGTTTGTGTTTTGCCCGTGCGCAGCGCGGCTTGTAGCTTTTTATCTGACCAACCCAGTAGATTTTGTGCGAGTTCATGCGGTTCGGCGACGCGCACGCAACCTGAGCTGAAAGTGCGCTGACTTTTGCTAAACAGCGAGCGGCTCGGTGTGTCGTGCAGATAAATGTCGAAATTGTTAGGAAACATGAATTTAATCGTACCTAACGCATTGTCGCTGCCGGGTAATTGCGAAATACGAAACGGGAAATGGCTCTGATTAAAGTTGTTCCAGTTGACAAAACGCCCATCAATCATGCTGTTGCCTTGCGATAAGCTCATGTTTTTACGTTTTAAATAAGTAGAATCTTGGCGTAGTTTGGGCAAAATATCTTTTACCGCAATATTGTAGGGTACGTTCCAATTTGGATTTAACACCAAGTAGCTCATTTGCGCAGTAAAAGACGGCGTTTGTCGGTCTTCGCGCCCCACAATCACGGGCATTTCATGGGTTTTTTTGCCATTTTGTATCAACTCTAAGGCAAAGCCTGCGGCATTGACACTGATATAGTTTTTGCCTAAATCTTCTGGCAACCAACGCCAGCGTTCCAGGTTCCAACGGATTTGCTCAATCCGTGCATCCAGGGTGTGATTAAGCATTTTGCGCGTCAAGGGACCAATCACACCATCCGCTTTTAAGCCGTGCCGTTGTTGAAAATGCTGCACGGCTTGTTGCAAGTGATTGTCAAATAGCTCTAAATCGGCTTCCGGACAATAACCCACGCGCAGATCGCCGCTTTTCCAAAGGCGTTGATAAACTAACGACAGTGCCGCGTGACGGTTGCCAACGGCTAATTTGGGTGCTTCGGGCAAGAGCGGCCACAAGCTGTCTTCAGCAAGCTGGCGATACTGTTTGAGTAGTGCTTTGAGTTTGGCGTACTGCGGATGCGTGGGCGCGAGTTGCTTAAACAATTGCGGCAGGCTGTCGGTTGCCAACGCTTGTTGCAAACGCTCAACGGGTTTCCATGCTTGTTTATCGACAATAAACCAGTTGCGGTCTGTTTTAGCAGCGGAAAAACGCCCCCGATTGAGGTGCGTGCTATAACGCAAATAGGCATCACTGAGCAGCAATTCTAAATCCGCATCATCGCAGTGCTGCATAAGCAAAGAATTAAGACAGAGACTGAGTAAGGAAGCATGGTATTCCTCTGGCTCCAAACCGTGTTCGTCGGCTTGGCGCAAATACATAAACAGCAATAAGCCGTGGTGATTTAAGCCGCTGGCTTGCGTCCAAATGGATTGATAATCGCGGCTTTTGTAGAGCTTTTTTAGCAACGGCTGGCTACGCAAGCGTGTATTGGCAATGCTTAAATGCGGACTGAAGAGTCTTTCACTGAGTCGATAGCGTTGCAGGGAAAATAAGCGGCTTAAATTATGGATATGCTGCAAGCTGGCGGGATCGGGCTGTACGCTATGCGGTGCGCTTGGCGAGGCGGAAGAAAACGCCGCGCCCGCGAGTAGGCTAAAGCCAAAACACAGGCGGGTGCATAATTTTGCAGCTTGCATAAACATTGTCTAGTCCCTCTTGGTTTTGCTTCAACACCACACTAACGCCAGCCTTAACGCCGTGATTAAGCCGCCTTCGCCTGCTGCATTAACGCCACAAAATGGGCAAACAAAGAAGCGACATCATGCGGTCCAGGGCTGCCTTCCGGATGCCCTTGAAAGCTAAACGCGGGCGTGTCAGTGCGTTCCACACCTTGTAGCGAACCATCAAACAGCGAGCGATGCGTGGCTTTGAGATTCGTCGGCAAGCTCTCCTCATCTACCGCAAAGCCATGATTTTGGCTGGTAATCATCACTTGCTGGGTTGCCAAGTCCTGTACCGGGTGATTGGCACCATGATGCCCAAACTTCATTTTCACCGTTTTCGCACCGCTGGCAAGCGACAACAGTTGATGTCCCAAACAGATGCCGAACAGCGGCATTTTTACTTCAAGCAAGGCTTGGATGGCTTCAATCGCATATTTACAAGGTTCAGGATCGCCGGGTCCGTTTGAAAGAAAAACCCCATCGGGCTGCATGGCTAACACATCGGCAGCCGTAGTTTGGGCAGGGACAACCGTCACACGACAGCCCTGTTCAACCAGCAAGCGTAAAATAGTGCGTTTAACCCCAAAATCGTAAGCCACCACATGCAAAGGCATAAGTGCCTGCACATCTTGGACCGCCGATGGCTTGCCAAGTTGCCAGACACTTTCGCGCCAGGTGTAAGCTTCCTGGGTACTGACTTCTTTTGCCAAATCCTTGCCTTGCAAGCCCGCGAAGCCGCGAGCAGCTTCAATGGCAGCCTCTTCTTCCAGTTTCATATTAGGAAACTCTTGCGCCAATATGCAGCCACTTTGCGCACCTTTTTCGCGTAAAAGGCGCGTCAAACGGCGCGTATCAATGCCGCTGATAGCGACGATGTGCTGGCGTTCCAAATAGGCTTCAAGCGTTTCTGTGCCGCGCCAGTTGCTCATAATCAGCGGCATATCGCGGATAATCAGTCCGGCAGCAAATACGCGATCGGCTTCCTCATCCTCAAGATTAATGCCCGTATTGCCAATATGCGGATAAGTCAGAGTGACAATTTGTTGCGCGTAAGAAGGATCGGTCAGTATTTCCTGATACCCCGTCATCGCCGTGTTAAACACGACTTCGCCTACGGTTTGCCCGGCTACGCCGATGGATTCTCCATGAAATACGCTGCCATCTGCCAGCGTCAAAACTGCGGGGTATCGCAAAGTAGTGTCTCCTTAAATGCTAAAAAAATAGGTTTAATATACGGTTTTCCGCCTGAAACTGCTCTCAGGGATATTGATTAAGTACCTAAAATCCAAGGAGTTGCATCAAACTTGATACAGCAAAAAATGCAGTTTTTGGCGGCTATGGGTATAACGGGTATCATGCAAAGGACTTCTTCAATAAAGTACCCACCGCATAACCTGAGTTAGGGATCGGCATTTAATGATATCCGAAACTCAGACCTTCTAGGTTTTGCAAACCCAGAAGATTTACGCCCGCGTACTGTCGGGTAGTAAGCGTTCACACCCCTCTCAGTAAAAACCTGTCAAGTTTCGGCGCGAGGTGTGAACGGTTACTATTTTGTACTCATTCCTCAACAGGCAAACTACCCCATTCTAAGAACATTAAGAGATTGCAGCAAGCAGTGAAAATAAGCGCGCCACTTTAAAGACAGCGATGTCTGCGACTTAGACAAGTTTCCCGTTCTCACTCGCCTGCCTAGAAATGCGTCAGTTTGGTAGTTGACATTTCAAGCAAATGGTATAAAATCTCCTCTCTTTAGATTTTAACGGGGCGTAGCGCAGCCTGGTAGCGCACCTGAATGGGGTTCAGGTGGTCGGAGGTTCAAATCCTCTCGCCCCGACCATAACTTATTGAAAAAAGCCGCTTTTTTAAGCGGCTTTTTTTGCGCCTGAAAATTTCAACATCATTTCAACATCAAAGCAAAAAATCAGGGTGAAAAAGGGTGAAAATAGGCAGCGGCCGCATCGCGCCGGCAAGCAAATTATTTTACGAATTTTTGCAGGTTTGGCGGTGCGGTGTGAAGGTATTTTGTATCGTGCCGAGACAAATATTTGGATTTCATATCAGAACCAGGATTGCCCCAAGCCAGAATATCAACATTGAAGCCGGCAGACTCGTAAAGGTAAATGCCCAGCGTAGCCGTTCATACCCCCACCCTCGAAATAAGAGCAGACCAGCAGCAGCGGCGCATCCCAACCCGCCCGCCCTCCCCTTTTGGCTATCAGCCGCGTAGTTTCGTCCCTGATCCGCACGCGCTGTATCATCGCCATACAAAGTGATGATTCTACATTTCACACAGTTGACATCTTCTTATGCTACACATGCGCAAGTTTTTCGCGCCTCCTCAAATCCAGACAGTTTTTGAGACTTGTTTGCAGGCTTCCTAATATCAGGAGTTTTTATGCACCGTTTTAAGCATTTTTATCGCCTCAGTTTTGCCATAGCTTGGCTGCTGCTACCTGCATTAGCAAATCCAGCAGTTGACGCGGCTGAAGAATATGAAATTAAAGCCGTCTATTTGTTTCATCTCGGCGGCTATATTTATTGGCCTGATAGCGAGGCAGAAAAATTCCATATTTGCTTGCTGGGAGAAAACTCCTTTGGCGACAATCTGGCTTTTGTTGCCCAAGAAATCAAAACAGTGCGAACACGCCCGGTGCAATTAAGTTATCTCAGCACGGTTGCCCAAGTCGATGCGTGTCAGGTGGTTTTTATCAGCGCTTCTGAGCGGCTACGCTTGCCTTACATTTTTCAACAGTTACAAAATAAACCCATACTCACGGTCAGCGACATGGATCGTTTTATCATTGCGGGCGGCATGGTGCAGTTTTTTCGCCGCGGCAGCCACATTCGTTTAATGCTTGATCCGCAAGCGTTTACCGATGCGGGTTTGAGACCCTCTGCACATTTGATGCGAATCGCCAAAACCATTGAACAATAATGAGGAAATGCGCCATGAAAATCTTAATTTTAAGCATTATTTTGAGTTTATCTGTGTCTATGGGGTGCGCCGCGTTTGAAGTTGATAGCCGCAAAGCCGAGCGTTTGCGCGGTTTAATCGGCTTGGAACTGGAGGATTTAGGCGAAGTCGAGGTCAAACTGGACGATGTGTTTGATATATTTGACGGTTTGGTGAAAGCACGTAAAGTCTCGGTTGCCAGCGGGGTTTCACAAGACATCAGCAGCGCGCCGGCGGTGACGACTTTGATTACCGCGCAAGACATTGAGGCGGTTGGCGCACGCACCTTAGACGAGGCACTGGAAATGGTGCCGGGCTTGCACGCTGGTAAGCGCGGCATAGGCTACGAATACATTTACACCCTGCGCGGGATTCATACCAACCCCAGTCCGGAAGTGTTGGTATTGCTCAACGGTCTGCCGTTCAAAACTGCGTTTGACGGGCGTGCGCCTACTGATGGCTTTCCGGTCAGCGTGATTCAGCGCATCGAAGTGATTCGCGGACCCGGTTCGGCGTTATACGGCGCGGATGCGTTTGCCGGGGTGATCAACATCATCACCAAAACCGCCGCCGATATTCAAGGCACGGAACTCGGCGCACGGCTAGGCTCGTTTCAAAGCCGCAACGTCTGGCTGCAACACGGCGGACAAGTCGGTGGCATCGATTTGTCAGTGATGTTGGACTGGCAGCGCAGCGATGGCCATGACGGCTGGGTGGAAGCAGACGCGCAAACCCAGCTCGACGCGATGTTCGCGCCCTATGGCGCACCGTCCGCCTCGCAAGCACCATGCAAACTCAATGCGCAACGTGATTTGCTGCATTTGTATCTGGATGCCGGTTTCGGTAAACATTGGCGTTGGCGCGGCAGTCTGCGCCAAAATAACGATGCCGGACGCGGCTTGGGGATTGCTCAAGCACTCGATCCGCCGAACCAAACCAGCACGGCGAACAACGATCTATTCATGACCAACTTGAGTTATCACAACGCTGATGTCGCGCCCAACTGGGAAGTGCAAGCGCAACTGGCGTATCAATATGTGGATGGATTGGGTGATTATGTGATGTTTCCGCCCGGCGCGTTTGGCGGCGCGTTTCCCGACGGCTTTTTCTGGGTGTCGGGGTATAAGGACGATGAACTGCGCCTGGAAAGCAGTGCCTTGTTTCGCGGTTGGGCTAATCATGCCCTGCGCGTCGGTGCAGGCTGGCAACAGTCGCGTCTAAGCGACGTGACGGAGCGCCGCAACTGGGACGTGGATTTGAGTACCGGGATGCCGTATCCGCTGGGCGAGATGACGGATTTCAGCAATAGCGCGCAAGCCTATGTTTTAACAACCTCGCGGCGCAATAGCTTTGCCTATTTGCAAGACACTTGGACGTTTCATCCCGCTTGGGAATTAACCGCCGGACTTCGTTACGACGATTTTTCCGATTTCGGCAGCACCACCAATCCGCGTTTGGCCTTGGTATGGAAAACCACGCCCACGCTGACCAGCAAGTTGCTATACGGTTCTGCGTTTCGCGCCCCGTATTTCCTGGAACTGGAAACTAACAGTCCATTGCTGGGCATGGGCAATTCGGCGTTGCGGGCGGAAACCATCGACACCTATGAACTGGCTTGGGATTGGTTCGCCAACGTAAATTTACACTTGGCTTTGAACCTGTTTTATTACCAAATTGAAGATAAAATCGGCTTCCCCGGCGGTCAGATTCAATACGCCAACTACGGCAAATGGGACGGACAGGGCTTTGAATTGGAAGCGCGTTGGAAGCTCTCCACCCGCGCCGCGCTGCTGTTTAACTACGCTTACCAAGATAACGAAAACGAAACCGGCGAAGCGGTGGCCGACGCTTTGCGCCAGTCCGCTTATGTGCGACTGGACTGGATGTTCGTGCCCAATTGGTTTTTGGACATCAATGCCCGTTGGATTGCCGACCGCCCCCGCGCTGCTAACGACTGGCGCGAAGACATGGACGATTATTTCATCACTGATTTGACTTTGCGCCGCAAGGACATCAAAGGCAACTGGAATTTCGCCTTCGGCGTGCGCAACCTGTTCGATGCCGATGCCCGCGAGCCGACCACGGTGAATATTGGCGTGACCAATGACTTGCCGCTGCCGGGACGCGAGTGGTTCGGCGAAGTGCGGTATCACTTTTGATTTTTTCCATCACTTAAATGAGGTATTGCTATGAAAATTAAGCTGTATTGTCTTTCCGCTACCATTGGTGCAGCTTTGTTGAGTGCCAATGTGGCAGCTTTGAATATCGTACTTGGCAACGACGACGGTTTGACCAGCAACGTCAAAGCCCTGTACAACGCACTGAAAACCCAGGGGCACGATGTGGTGGTTTCAGTCCCTTGCACTGGGCAAAGCGGCATGGGTGCGGCGATTAAATTTCTCACCCCACTGACTCCGCTACAAACCGCCTGTTTGAACAACGCCGCCAAAGCCGGTGACCCAGGTGCCGGGATGGTGACCAAAAGCGGTGACGGCTTTAATTACAGCGATTTCTACTATGTCAATGGTACGCCGATCATGGCGTTGTCTTACGGTTTAGATGTCGCCGCGCCGAAACGCTGGGGCAAAGCACCTGACTTGGTATTATCCGGTCCCAACGAAGGGCAGAACGTCGGCAGCATCGTCAACAGTTCCGGCACGGTTGGCAATGTCCAATTTGCTGCCGCCCGCGGCTTATCCGCCATTGCCCTGAGTGCCGATACCAACACTGAAGGGCATAAAGATGCCGACGGCAATCACGAAGCGAATCCGTTGTCAGATCAGGTGGCGAGTTTGACGCTGCAACTGCTGAACGAATTGAGCAAAAAAGCCAATGGTGGCGCACTCTTGCCCGCTGGCGTAGCACTGAACGTCAACTTTCCCGAGGAATTGAGCAATGCTACTTGGGCGTTTTCCCGTCACGGCAGCTACAACCAGTACGACATCAAATTTGTTGAAGATTTATCACAAGACCCGGTCGCACAAGGCTTTGGCTTAGGTCAATATGCGTTCCCTGGTGTCACTATAGGATTTGCCAGTAGCGCACCGACAGCGGCGCAAACTCAAGACGAATCCATCGTGTATCGCAATCAAATTGCCGTGACCGCCATGCAGGTCGGCTTTGAACAAAGCCCCGCCGGTCAGCAATGGCTGCGTTTGCGTTTGCGTGACTTATTAAGCCAATGAGGTCAACCATGCACCCTATACTTCGCTTTTTTCCGTTTATAATCATAATGTTAAGCGGCTGCAATAGCAGTGACGACGACACTACACCGAAGGTCACTGTGAGCGATTTATCCGCTGGCGTGTACCAAGTCAGCAGCGGCAACCCCGATGCGCCCAACATCGGTCAATACTACGCCGGCAGCGACGGTAGCCGCTTGCTGGTATTAAATGACGCTGCCAATAAAGCCACCCAAGCGTACCGCAAAGCCAGCAGCGGCGATTGGAGTGCCGTGCCTGCCGTCACCCAGGACCTGAACGTCAGTCTGTTACGTCACGATGCCGTAGCGAATACTCCCCTCACCGTAGCCAGCGCGGCGGGTTCTTATGTCACGCAAGTGAGTGAAGGCGTTATCGCCACCTTCAGCATCGCCGCTGATGGCAGCCTCAGTGCCAGCAACTCCGCCTGCAAGTTGTCTGGTAAACTCACCCCCAGCAGCTTGCCGAATGCCCTAAGCCTCAGCTTAAACACGACTGCCTGCGGCAATTTACCCGCCAGCAGCCAGGGCAATCTGGTGTTGGATAACGGCTATTACCCCGCCGCGTTCCGTTTCATTACTGACAACGGCACGCAACTGCTTGATTTGTGGGTGTATGCTGATTAACGGGTAAACGAAATTCCAGAGGGATCAACCTCTGGAATTTCACTCCGCAGGTTTCGGTTTGTTTTCTCTGTCTGTTACCTATACGCTTCAGATAAATAATTTCCAAAAACCTGAAGGGTCTTGAAGACCTGTCAGGCTTGCTGAAAATCTATATGCTTTCGACACCTCATCAAAGGGGAACGATCGTTCATCTCCGTCATACACACCTGACAGTTTTTCACT
>CAZOSP010000023.1:0-1615 GCA_964582525.1 uncultured Thiomargarita sp.
CTTTCTCCCGCATGATGCGGTTCGCAAAAAGACGCTCACCGCATCCTACCTTGCTGAACGGTTACGGCTGGGGTGTTCATGTTAAAGAATGGTTAAATGAATTTAAAACAGATGATTAAACGTATTCACTTAAAAAATTTTATGTCCCACAAGGACACGGTGCTGGAACTTTCGTCTGGTATTAATGTATTAATCGGTCCAAACAATTGCGGTAAATCGGCTATTGTTTCAGCTTTAGAATGTTTGGCTTACAATCCACCCGCAGAGTTTGCTTTGCGTCATGGCAGCAAAGAATGCCAAGTCACGGTGGAAACTGATGACGGCGACAGCATTACTTGGAAACGCCAAAAAAGCGGTGCTTCATACCTTGTCAATGGTGAAGCAATTCATCGCATTCGTGGTACCACGCCTGAAAAAGTAGAAAAGCTGCTGAAATTACCTAAAATTGCTTCTACTAATGACAATGATGATCCGTTTGATGTGCATATTGCCCGTCAAAAAGAACCGATTTTTTTACTGGATAAACCGGGTTCTCAAGCCGCACAATTTTTTGCTTCATCTTCAGATGCGGCGAAACTGCTTGAAATGCGCCGTCGCCATGAGCAACGTACTCGTGATAGCAAGCGTGAGGTAAATCGAGTTAAGCAAGAATTACAGACAGTTGATGAGCAACTGGCGATTTTAGACCCCATTCCTGAGCTACAAGCGACACTTAAAACTGCCCAACAACAATATAAAAATTTGCAGCAACAACAACAGCAAATCAAACATTTAAGTCAGTTACTCAATGAGTTAGGACAAGCGCAACGGCTGCAACAAAAAGCCGAAAAAAATCAACAAGTATTGGCGGTTTTAAGCCAACCGCCATTACTACATGATGTTGCAGCTTTGGCAGCACAACGTCTAGCACTGCAAACAGCACAACAACAGTTACAGCAGCTAAGAGCTACAGCACAGGTTTTACGTCCTTTGCAAGTTGGTCCAAAATTGGCTGATAGTGAGCGTTTAACACAGCAGATTGCTAAATTGGCACAGTGCCAGCGCAACACCGCTTTTTATCGGCGTTTAAGCACAAATTATGAGCAATTAAAGCCGTTACCAACACTTGCGCCTGCTGTTGCTTTACATGATTTGCTACAAGCCTATCGTTTACACAAACATCAGTGGCGTAAGGCAAAAGCCTTACAAATGGTTTTGGTAAATTTGCAAAAGCCGCAGTTATTAGCGCAACCTGAGCCTTTGGCAACATTGTTAAATAAATTGTATGACAAAATGGCTTTTTTCTATTATAAACAAGAAGTTTGGCAATATTTACAAGGCTTATTAATGCCGCCTAAGTTGATAGCCGCCGAGGATTTGGATGCTTTATTGACTCGCTTGCAAGCACAGCAACGCGAAGTTATGGTACTTGAACAAACCCTTGCACATTTGCCTCAACAAAAAGCAATTAAACAAAATTATCAACCACATAAATTATTATTGCGTTATGCCGTGCCATTGTTCGTTGTTGTTGTATTGACAGTGATTATTTATGTTCAAATCACCAAGCAATCAGAAACGCAAAAAACAACGCTACCTCAAACACAAAGTCTGCTCAAAGAACCTGAATCTTTAA